>CAZZLX010000218.1:0-6587 GCA_964655235.1 uncultured Rhizobium sp. | reverse complement strand
AGCAGCAGGAGGCCGCCGGCCGCGATCGGCACCACGAACAGGTTGATGGCGACCAGATAAGCGGGAAAGAGCCAGCGGGCGGTCTTCAGGCTGCTGGGATGGTCGTGCTCGACCACGGCGACGTGGAACTGGCGCGGCAGGCAGAGGAAGGCGCTGGCGGCGAGCAGCGTCGTCATCACCCAGGAAAGGCTCGACGCGCTTCCTTGCAGCCGCTCGCCGACGTCGACCGACTGGGTGATGCGCGCCATGAGGTCGCCGGGCCCGTCGAACAGCGAGAATATGACGAAGGGGCCGACCGCCAGCAGCGCCACGAGCTTGACCACCGATTCAAAGGCGATCGCCAGCATCATGCCCCGGTGCTGCTCGGCCGCCTGGACGTGGCGGACGCCAAACAGGATCGTGAAGATCGCCATCAGCGCGGCGACGATGAAGGAGGTATCCGCGAGCGGCGAGGCCCCGGCGCCGGTGAAGCTGGGGCCGGCGATCGCGCCGAAGCTCGACGACACCGCCTGGAGCTGGAGGGCGATGTAGGGAAGCGCGCCGACCGACGCGATCAGCGTGGCACTGACCGCGACTGCGCGGCTCTTGCCGTAGCGCGATCCTAGGAAGTCGGCGATCGAGGTGACGTTGTGACGCTTCGCCGTCGTGATGATCTTTCGCAGCACCGGATATCCGGCGAGCACCACCAGCACCGGGCCGACATAGATCAGGATGAAGTCGGGGCCCGAGGTCGCCGCGCGGCCGACCGCGCCGTAGAAGGTCCAGGAGGTGCAGTAGATCGCAAGCGAGAGGCCGTAGACGACGGGGCCGAGCCGGCTCGCGGACCAGGCGCGCGCATGGCGGTCGCCGACATAGGCGACGGCGAACAGGACGCCGAGATAGGCCAGCGACAGGCCGAGGACGACGGTCTCGTGAAGCAGCGGGTCCCCCTCAAGTCCCGTGGCCCCTGCATTAAGCCCGCTGCGCGGGCCCCTGTCCACGCTCGCGGCCTCTCGGGTAAGCTCGCTCGGATGGAAAGAGGTCAGGAATGAAGGACGCGGCGACCCGTGCAAGCCTCGGCAGCTTCGACTACGTCGTCGTCGGCGCCGGCTCGGCCGGCTGCGTGCTGGCGAACAGGCTCTCGGCCGATCCCACCGTCTCGGTGGCGCTGCTGGAGGCCGGCGGACGTGACAACTATCTCTGGATCCACGTGCCCGTCGGGTACCTGTATACGCAGAACAATCCCGAGACCGACTGGTGCCTGAAGACCGAGTCCGAGCCAGGGCTCAACGGCCGAGCGCTGAACTATCCGCGCGGGCGCGTGCTCGGCGGCTGCTCGGCGATCAACGGCATGATCTACATGCGCGGCCAGGCGCGCGACTACGACCGTTGGCGTCAGCTCGGTAATGCCGGCTGGGCCTGGGAGGACGTGCTCCCCTACTTCAAGCGCTCGCAGCACCAGATGCGCGGCGCCGACGACCATCACGGCAGCGGCGGCGAATGGATCGTCGACGAGATGCGCCTCTCCTGGGAGATCCTGGACGCCTTCCGCGATGCCGCAGACGAGGTCGGCATCCCCAAGACCACCGACTTCAACCGCGGCGACAACGAAGGCTGCGGCTACTTCCAGGTCAACCAACGTCGCGGCGTGCGCTTGAGCACGGCCCAGGCTTTCCTCAAGCCGGTCAGGAACCGGGCCAACCTGAAGGTATTCACGCATGCCGAGGCGGAAGGTCTGCTGCTGAAGGACGGCCGGGCCGTCGGCGTGGCCCTGCGTCATCGCGGCATCCCGGTGCGGATCGAGGCGACGGGCGAGGTGGTCCTCTCCGCGGGCGCGATCGGCTCCCCGCAGCTTCTTCAGGTGTCGGGAATCGGACCCGGCGCGGTGCTCGCCGAGAACGGAATCTCGGTTGCGCACGACCTTCCAGGCGTCGGCGAGAACCTGCAGGACCATCTGCAGCTCCGCCTCGCCTTCAAGGTCAGCAACACGCCGACGCTGAACGAACGCGCCGGCAGCCTTCTCGGGCGTATAAGGATGGCGTTCGAGTACGCGTTGTTCCGCCGCGGCCCGCTCACCATGGCGCCGAGCCAGCTCGGCGGCTTCGCCAAGAGCGATCCGGCGCTGGAGACCGCGAACCTCGAGTATCACGTCCAGCCGCTGAGCCTAGAGCGTTTCGGAGAGCCGCTGCACCCGTTTCCGGCTTTCACCGCCTCTGTCTGCAACCTGCGTCCGGAAAGCCGCGGCCATGTGCGCATCCGCGATGCCGACGCGCGCACGCCGCCGGCGATCCGTCCGAACTATCTGTCGACCGAAGGCGACCGGCGCGTCGCGGTCGAGGCGATCCGGCTCACCCGCCGCATTGCCGCGGCGAAGGCGCTCGCCCGCTTCTCGCCGGAAGAGTTCAAACCGGGTCCGCAGCTTCAGTCCGACGAGGATCTTGCGAAGGCGGCTGGCGACATCGGCACCACGATCTTCCATCCGGTCGGCACCTGCCGGATGGGATCGGACGGGATGGCCGTCGTCGATGAACGACTGCGGGTTCATGGCGTCGGCGGGCTCCGCGTCGTTGACGCCTCGGTGATGCCGACGATCACCTCAGGCAACACCAACGCGCCGACGATGATGATTGCGGAAAAGGCTGCCGACATGATCGCCGCCGACCGCCGAGCCTGAGCCGCGACGTTCCGCCGCTTGCGACCTCGTCCGGCCGTTGCTAATAGCCACATAGTCATCGGGGAGTAGCCGCCCGCGTCTCTAACGGGGCTCGCGTCAACAGACTTGGCCTTTCGGGCCATGGCGCGAGCGGCGGAAATCGCTTGGCGAGACCTTTGGCATGGGTGCTCCGTCTCACGAATGGGATCGGGCGGGCGCGCCGTGCCATCGGTCCATCTGCCCGATCCCCGGGAAACCGCTTCGATGGAAGCCTTCCTCGTCTCGCTCGGTGTCGTCGCCATCGCCGAGATCGGCGACAAGACCCAGCTGCTCGCCTTCGTGCTCGCCGCGCGTTTCCGCCGGCCGATCCCGATCATCGCCGGCATCGCCGCCGCGACCCTGCTCAACCATGCGATCGCCGGGTGGCTGGGGGTCTTGCTTTCCGGCTTCGCCGACGCGCATTGGCTCCGATACCTGATCGGCGCCTCCTTTTTGCTCTTCGCCGCCTGGGCGCTAGTCCCCGACAAGCTCGACGACCAAGGCATTAAGACCACCAATGCCGGCGCCTTCGTCGCGACCACCGTCGCTTTCTTCCTGGTCGAGATCGGCGACAAGACGCAGGTTGCGACCGTGGCGCTGGCGGCAGCCTATCAGTCGCTGGCTGCGGTGGTGCTCGGCACCAGCCTCGGTCTTCTCCTGGTCAACATTCCGGCGGTGCTGATGGGCGAAGGTGCCGCGCGCCGGCTGCCGATGACCTGGATTCGCCGGGGGGCCGCCGCCAGCTTCGCGCTGCTCGGCGTCGCCACGCTGATGGGTTGGATCGGCGTCTAGGTCAGCGCGTGGCAGCTTCGGCGAGAAGCCGGAGGCAGGCGTCGCGGTCGAGCGTGAAGTCGGAGGCGATCCATGCATCCTCTACCTGGCGAAGCGCTTGGCCCAGCGTCGGGCCTTTGGCGATGCCGCTGCGCTGGGCATCCTCGCCGCCGACAGGCAGCTTCGGTCGACGCCAGGCGTCCGCTGCTTCGATCCAGGCGCGATACCGCAAGTCGCCGGTTTCGGCGAGCGCGAGCCACGCCCCGTCACGGACCCGGCTCGCCTCGTAAGCATAGAGAATGCGTCGTCGAGCCTTGTCGTCTGCGTCGGCAGTCAAGGCGATCGGCGGGGACATTTCCACCAGGCGACGGGCGTCCGCATTGGAAAGCCGCAGACGCATCCCCGCATCGTCCGCTCCGTCCGAGAGCAGAGCACCGAGGCGGCGAAGCGGGTCGGCGGTCGCCTCGATCGCGACTAGGCGCGAGAGCTGATCGAGCCGGTTGGCCTGCGGCAGCACCACGGCCAGGACGTTCGCCTCGAGCATCAGACGAACCGCATAGTCCGGACGCGGTCCCGTCAGCAGCCGGAACAACTCCTGGCGGATGCGTTCGCCCGAAAGCGAGGCGGTCAGCGGCGCCAGCGTCCGGCATGCGGTCAGAGACTCGATATCCGGCGCGCCCTTGCCGAAGCGGGCATGGAAGCGGAAGAACCGGAGAATGCGGAGCGCGTCCTCGCGAATGCGCTCCATCGGATCGCCGATGAACCGGACGAGGCCCGCGGCGAGGTCCGTCATGCCGTCGAAGTAGTCGGTGATCGCCCCGTCCGGATCGGCGTAAAGGGCGTTGATCGTGAAGTCTCGACGCGCGGCATCTTCCTTCCAGTCGTCGGTGAAGGCGACCTTCGCTTTCCGGCCGTAGGTCTCGACGTCGCGGCGGAGCGTCGTCACTTCGAATGCCCGACGGCCGGCGACGACCGTGACGGTGCCGTGGCCAATGCCGGTCGGTCGCGTCGCGAGCCCGGCCGACGCGGCGAGCCGCATCACCGTCTCGGGCGGATCGGGGGTGGCCAAGTCGATGTCGGAGACCGTCTCGATACCGGCGAGCGCGTCGCGAACCGCGCCGCCGCAGAAGCGCACGACGGCGCCATGCTTGGTCAACGCGGCGAGGACGAGGCGGGTTTCCTGCGCCGTCATCCAGCCGGGGAGCGGGGAAAGTCGTGCAGTCAGGGCGCGCCTACTTCGATTCCCCAGGCACGACATGGTCTCCCTCGACGTGCGGCGGGACGTAGACTTTGCCCGGTTCGTCGCCCGAATAGATCGAGCTTGCGACCAGGACCAGCGCCGCGATCACGACGCCCGCCGATCCCAGCACGAACCACGGCACGTCGCCCAATCTCGGCATCGATTCAGGCGTGCCGGCGGCGATGGCGCGCCGGCGCTCGTTCGCGAACCACAGGAAGTAGAGTGTGGACGGCAGTGCCAGCGGGAGGATCACGGTGAGCAGGATGCGGATCACGGGTTCAGCCGCTCCGCCAGGTTAACCAGCATGCCCGCGGTCGCACCCCAGATGTAATAGCCGCCATAGGGCAGCACGTAGAAATGCCGGACGACGCCCTGCCACTCGCGGCTGTGGCGCTCGTGGTTCTTCGGATCGGCGACGAACGAGAGGGGCACCTCGAAGACCTCCGCTACCTCGAACCGGTCGGGCGCGAGATCGAAGGGCGGGGTCACCCAGCCCACCACCGGCGTAATCTCGAAGCCGGTGCGCGTGCGGTAGAGGCCGAGACGGCCCATCACCTCGATCCGGTCGCGCTTGAGGCCGATCTCCTCCTCGGTCTCGCGGAGCGCCGCGTCCTCGGGCGAAGTGTCGCTTTCCTCGACGCGACCGCCAGGGAAGCTTATCTGCCCGGCGTGATGCTGGAGGTGCTCGGTCCGGCGCGTCAGCAGGATCGTGGTTCCCTCGGGCCGCGCCACCAGCGGCACGAGCACGGCAGCGGCGCGCATGCGGTCGATCGGCGGCAGCAATCCGGGATTGAGGTCGTGATCGCCGCGATCGCGCCCGGCGTCCGCGAGCTTCAGGCGGATGTCGGCTGGATTGAGCGTCACGACTCGACCGGTCCTAGCGGAAAGAATTGTCCTTTGCTCCAAACGCCATAGGTCGCCTCGCCGTCGATGCTGCCTTCGTCGCCGAGATCGACCAGGTGGTAGAAGACCGGCCTCAGGATTCGCGCCTCGAGCCGGCCGCGCACATGGACATATGGCGACGGCTCTCCGCTCGCTAGATCGTGATCGACTCGGATCGGATGCTCCGGTCCGACCTCGATCTCATCGTCGAGGTTTGTTCGGAGGCGGAGGATCTGTTCCTTTCCGCTGCCCTCCGCGGTGACCTCGACGGCGGTGAAAGGGGCGTCCTTGACCAGGATACGTCCACGCTCGACCGGGGTTACAAGCCAGTATTCACCGTCTTCTTCACGACGGAGAACCGAGGCGAAGAGCTTGACCAGCGGTTTGCGACCGATCGGCGAGCCGTGGTAGTACCAAGTGCCGTCCCGGCCGATCGCGATGCCGAAATCGCCGCAGATCGCGGCGCCCGGATCGAAGCTCGGGGCACGATGGGTTCCGCTCGTCGGGGCCGTCATGGCAGGATCTTCTCTCCTGGAATGAGGATACCGGATTCCGTGAGCGCTGCCGAGCCGATCCACGCCGAAGGAGCCGCGCTGGTCGCGGAGATCGAAACCCTGGGCCAGCGCCTCGCGCAAGTGCGCGAGCGCATCCACCGCATCATCTTCGGCCAGGAGGCTGTGGTCGACCAGTCGCTGGTGACGCTGCTCTCCGGCGGCCACGGCCTGCTGATCGGCGTCCCTGGCCTCGCCAAGACCCGCCTCGTCGAGACGCTGGGCACCGTGCTCGGTCTCGAAGAGAAGCGCGTGCAGTGCACGCCCGACCTGATGCCGGCCGACATCATCGGCTCGGAGGTGCTGGAGGAAGGCGAGGGCGGCCGCAGGGGCTTCCGCTTCATCCAGGGGCCGGTGTTCTCGCAACTCCTGATGGCCGACGAAATCAACCGCGCCAGCCCCCGCACTCAGTCCGCGCTGCTGCAGGCGATGCAGGAAAAGCGGGTCTCCGTCGGCGGCCGCTATCATCCGC
>CAZZLX010000217.1:0-6632 GCA_964655235.1 uncultured Rhizobium sp. | reverse complement strand
ATCCAGCGCCTCAAGGATCCGGCGACGCGGCGGAAGATCATCGACGATACCAACACGCATGGCGCCGAGAGCGGCGGCAGCCGCAAGCGCACGCTCTGCAAGAACGGCGACTGGCACAAGATCTGGCTCGCCAGCGGCACGCGCAACGCCAACCTCGTCGGCCAGGATTTCCGCACGATCGCCAAGGCGCGCGGCCAGGATCCCTACGAGGCGCTCCTCGACATCCTGATCGAGGAGGAAGGAAAGCCCTGGATGCTCGCCGAGGACGTATCGGAGGCGGACTTCCTCGACATCGCCCGCCACAAGGTTGGCGGCGTCGTCTCCGACGGTTTCTCGCTCCATCCGGAAGGACCGCTCGCCCGCGGCCGTCACCATCCCCGCTCGTACGGCGCCTTCGCCCGATTCCTCCGCCGCTTCGTCCGCGAGGAGGGAGAACTCTCCTGGGAAGCGGCGATCCACAAGCTGACCGGCTATCCGGCCAGCCGCTTCCGCATCGCGGGCCGCGGCGTGCTCAAGGCCGGCGCCTTCGCCGACGTCGCCGTGATCGACCCCGAGCAGGTGGCCGAAACCAACGATTTCGGCGCCCCCTACCGCTATGCCAAGGGCATCGACTGGGTCGTCGCCAACGGCCAGGTCACCTTGGAGAAGGGCGCGTTGACCGGGGCCCTTCCCGGCCGCGCGCTCAGGTTCCGGCAAGGTGCCGCCTAAGCCGGAGACCCAGCCCAAGCAATTTTGCTAAATTCCGGGCGGTCTGATCCCCCGGAGTCCCCGCATGGCCGCCGACGGCCAGCATCCCGATGCGACCGCATTGATCGCCGATGCCCTCGACGGCATCGGCCAGGGCGTGCTCATCGTCGACGCCGACGGGCGGATGGTCCGCGGCAACCGGCGCTTCCTCGAGCTCTACGGCGTCGGCGAGGAGCTGATCCAACCCGGCCTCCCCTTCGACCAGCACCTCCGGATGATGGCCGATCGCGGCCTCATCACTGGTGCCGATCCGGAGAAGCAGATCGCCGCCAGGCTCGCCTCGCTCAGGGCGCGCAGGGACTTCGAAGGCGACCGGCGGCTTCCCAACGGAACGGTGATCTCGCTCACCGGCCACGCGCTCGCCAATGGCGGCTACGCCTTCACCTTCACCGACGTGACCGAGCGGACCCGGCACGCCGAGACGCTGGCGGCCGAGGTCGACAAGCGGACGGAAGAACTGAAGAAGGACCGCTCGGTCCTCCGCGCCACGCTCGACAACATGGCGCAGGGCATCATCGTGGTCGACGGCGACTTCTACGTGAAGGCCTACAACGCGCGTTTCCTCGAGCTCTTCGAGGTCGACGCCGGCGCCGTCGAGAACCCTCAGGGCTTCCGCCGGCTGGTGCGTACCATGGCGGCACGACGCGACTACGGCCCCGACGTGACCGAGGAGGTCGCCCTCGAACGCTACGCGACCGCGAGCCGCTTCGCCGAAGGCCGTGTCTTCGAGTTCCACCGCCCGAACGGCCGCGTGATCGAGGTGCGGTCCTCGCCCCTGCCTGAAGGCGGCTTCGTCTCGACCTACACCGACATCACCCGCCGCTCGAAGGCCGAAGCCGCGATGCGCCAGCGCGATGCGGTGGTCTCGGCACTGAATGCCGCGGCGAGCGCGATCCTGGCCTCCAACGACTGGACCGGCCCGGTCGAGACCATGCTGGCGACGATCGGCGAGGTCACCGGTGTCAGCCGCGTCTATTTCGCGCACGACTACCTCGCCGAGAACGGACGCTACAAGCAGCAGGAGCTGTTCCAGTGGCGCCGGCCGGGCGTCAGCTCGTTCTGGGACAATCCCAAGCTCCGCACCATGAAGGTGAAGGACGATGCCTTTCAGGACTGGCGCGACCGTCGCCGTCGTGGGGAGACGGTGCAGGCGATCGTAAGCCAGCTGGACGATTCAAAGCGGGGCTGGCTCGAGCTCCAGGACATGAAGGCCCTCGTCCGTGTCCCGGTCTTCGTCTCCGGCCAGATGTGGGGCACCATCGGCTTCGACGACTGCTTCGAGGAGCGGGTCTGGTCGGAGGCCGAGATCGAAGCCCTCAAAGCCGCCGCTGCCTTGATCGGCGTCGCGATCGCCCGCGTCGAGTCGATCGAGACGCTCCGCGGCCGCGAGACCGAGCTCGCGCGGAAGTCGGCGGTGCTGTCGGCGACGCTCGACAACACCGTGCAGGCGATCTCGATGTTCGACGCCGACATGCGGCTCGTCGCCTTCAACCGGCGGTATGTCGACATGATCTGCCTGCCGGCCGACTTCCTCGCGACCGAGCCGACCTTGCGCGAGATCCTGGTCAGGCAGATCGAAAGCGGCGACGTGCTGCCACCCGATGGCATGAAGATGCCCGAGGACAAGGAGGCGATCACCGACTACTGGTACACGCGGGCACCGCCCCCGGACCGGGCCTACACCTATGAACGGACGCGGGCCGACGGGTCGGTGGTCGAGGTATTCTCGAATCCGCTTCCCGACGGCGGCTTCATCCGCGTCGTCACCGACATCACCGAGCGGAAAAAGAGCGAGCAGGGCCTGAGGCGGGCGCTCGACGACGCCGCCAAGGCCGAGGCCAAGGTCCGCGACATCCTGGAGTCGCTGCCGGTCGGCGTGCTGGTGCTCGACGAAGAGCGCGGCATCGAGATGTGGAACGAGGCTTACGTCAAATACACCGGCGTCTCGGCCGAGAACCTCGACAAGCACCGCTCGCTCGACGACAACTCGCGCTTCATCTACGCCTCCTATCCGCACATGCAGACGACGTCCGTCGAGGAATTCGTCGAGGCGCGCCGCAAACGCATGTTCGTCGAAGGATTCTCTGTCCGCGAGGTCACGTTCCAAGAGCCGCGCTACGACATCCAGTACATCATCGGTCTCCTGAAGAGCGGCGGCGCGGTCAACGTCATCGTCGACATCAGCTCGCAGAAGGACGCCCAGCGCGACGCGATCAAGGCGCGCGCCGAGGCCGAGCATGCGAGCCAGGCCAAGTCGCAGTTCCTGGCGGCGATGAGCCATGAGATTCGCACGCCGATGAATGGCGTTCTCGGCATGCTCGAGCTGCTCAAGGGAACCCGCCTCGACGCCGAGCAGTCGGAAATGGTGAGCGTGGTGCGCGAGTCCGCCAACTCGCTGCTCAAGATCATCGACGACATCCTCGACTTCTCCAAGATCGAGGCCGGCAAGATCGAGATGGAGCAGGTCGAGCTGTCACCGCTCCAGGTGGTCGAGGGCGTCGCCGAGACGCTCGCCGCCGAAGCGCGGAAGAAGGAAATCGCGGTCGTCACCTTCGTCGATCCCGCGGTGCCCGATCCCCTCGCCGGCGACGCGGTCCGGCTTCGCCAGATCCTGTTCAACCTCGTCGGCAACGCGATCAAATTCACGCAAGCCGGCGAGGTCTCGATCTCGACCCGTGTCGAGGAAGAGACGCCGGAGACGGTGACGCTCCGCTTCGAGGTTCGCGATACCGGCATCGGCCTCGACGATGATCAGAAGGCGCGCCTGTTTCAGCCTTTCATGCAGGCCGACAGCTCGACCACGCGCCGCTTCGGCGGCACCGGCCTCGGCCTTTCGATCTCGAAGCGCCTGGTCGAGCTGATGGACGGCATGATCGACGTCGCCAGCACGCCGGGCAAGGGATCGACCTTCAGCTTCACGGCGAAGCTTGCACGCCGTCCGGAGCGCCGCACCGAGGCGCGGAAGCCGCTGCACGGCCAGCGCCTGCTGGTCGTCGACGACAGCGCGATGGTGCGAGACCTGGTCACGCGCTACATCGTCGAAGCCGGCGCCGAGACCGAGACGGCCGAGACAGGCGGCGCCGCGCTCGACGAGCTTACGCGCGCCGCGGCGGCCGGCACTCCCTACCAGGCGGCGATCCTGGACATGCGCCTTCCCGACGGTGACGGCTGGGCGCTCGGCCGAACGATCCGCGAGACGCCGGCGCTGGCCGCGACCCGCCTCGTGCTGCTCACCGCCTTCGATGAGCCCGACCATCGCCGGAAGGCGCTGGGCCAGGGTTTCTCTGCCTACCTCACCAAGCCGATCCGCCGCTCGCTGCTGCTTTCGGCACTGGTGCCGGCGGTCGACAAGGAAGCGCACGCCAAGACCGAGGAGGTGGCCGTACCGGCGACCGACGCGCTGATCCTGGTCGCCGAGGACAACCCGACCAATCGCGCGGTGATCGCCAAGCAGCTGAAGAAGCTGGGCTACCGCTACGAGATCTTCGCCGACGGCCGCGCCGCGATGGACGCCTTCGAGCGCGACCGGCACGCGCTGGTGCTGACCGACTGCCACATGCCGGTCATGGACGGCTTCGCGCTGACCATGGCGCTCCGCGACCAGGAACGAGGCGGCCTCCCGCGCATCCCGATCGTGGCGCTGACCGCCAACGCGCTCCAGGGCGAGGCCGAGAAGTGCCTCGCCGCCGGCATGGACGACTACATCGCGAAGCCCGCGTCGCTGGCGCAGCTCTCATCGGTGCTGCGCAAGTGGACCGCCGGCGTAGCCTCGAGCGAGCCGGCCAAGGTCGTGACACCGCGCGACCTGCCGATCTTCGACCGGGCGATCCTGGACGAGTTGTTCGAGGACTCGACCGAGGAGCGGCGGAACCTGCTCGCCCTCTTCGCGAGCTCTGTCGAGCAGTCCTTGGGCGCCCTCCCCGCGGCGCTCGACCGCGACCGCGAGGAGGCGCGTGGGCTCGCCCACTCGATCAAGGGCGCCGCGCGCTCGGCCGGTGCCGCCCGCGTCGGCGCCGCCGCCGAGGCGCTCGAAGGCGCGCTCAAGTCGGGCGGCGACACGCTCGTTGCGTTCGCCGCCTTGATGGGTGCGTTCGAGGAAGCGAAGAAAGAGATGCGAAAGGGCTAAATCTCTTCCGCCAGCCAGAGGCGCATCGCGGAGGTCGCAGCTTCCGGTCGCTCGATCGTCGCCAAGTGGCCGCAGTCGGGAACGACGACGAGCCGGCTGGTGGCGATGCCGGTCGCGAGTTCCCGCGACAGCTCCACCGGCGTCAGCGCGTCCTCGTTGCCGCAGAGGACCAGCGTCGGCACATGGATCTTCGGCAGCAGCGGCCGGCGGTCGGGCCGGCCCATGATCGCCTTCTGCTGGCGGAGGAAGGCGTCCTTGCCGACGCGCTCGGCCATGTCCATCACCACCCGGGTCAGCGCGGCATCGCCGGTGCGTGCCGGATGGATCAGCATCGGCAGCAGGCGCGGCGTCACACCCTTGAACTCGCCGCGGTCCGCGAGCTGGATCAGGCCGCGGCGGCGGCGGAGCTGCTCCGGCGTGTCGGCGCGGCCCGAGGTGTCGATCAGCGCGAGCCGGTCGATGCGTTCCGGTACGGTCGCCATCAGCTCCAGCGCGACATAGCCGCCCATCGAGAGGCCGGCGACGGCGAAGCGTTCGGGCAATCCGCCGAGCGCCCGCTTGGCCATCTCGGCGACGGACTCGTCCCGGGTCAGATCCGCGACGCGGCAATCGGCGACATCGGCGAGCGCCTCAACCTGCGGCGCCCACAGCGCGGCATCGCAGAGCAGCCCGGGCAGGAGCAGCAGCGCCGGCTTCTCGGCCATCACTTGATCAGGGTGATCAGGTCTTTGAACTCGGGCGTGCCGGCCTGCTCCAGCCACTCGAAGACGACCATCTCGGCCGAAGCGACCTGGACGCCCGCATCCCTGAGCCGGGTCAGCGCCACCTCCCGGTCGGACGGCTCGCGCGAGCCGACGCCGTCGGAGACCACGATCGGCGCCATGCCGGCCGCGAGCAGGCCGAGCGTGGTCTGGAGAACGCAGACATGGGCCTCGGTGCCGCAGACCACGATCTGGGGGCGGCCCTTGTCGAGCTTCTGGGCGAAGCCCGGCTCAGCGGTCGCGGCGAAATGCCGCTTAACGAAGACTTCGGCCCCGCCGAGCTGCCCTTTCACGGCCGTGGCCAACGGGCCGATGTTCTCCGGCCAGTGCTCCGTCGCCATCATCGGGACACCAAGCCGTCGCGCGGCCTTCATCAGGAGCAAGATTCGCCCCAAAACCGTGCGGTTGGAGGCAATAGACGGTAATAGCCGTTCCTGGACGTCGACGACGAGGAGGCACGAGCGGGCACGTTCTATGAGCATTTCTTGACCCTATCCAAACAGGGACCGATCCGCCACGCAGTAGCTAAATCGGTGACTTGCGACTGGTCGAGGTTTGACATTTCGGGGTTTATCCACAATCTACAGCGCAACTTCGAAACGATTGAAAGTAGCAGCGAAAAGATGTCGTTTGCAGATCTCGGCCTGAGCGAGCAGGTCCTCCAGGCCGTGTCCGACGCGGGCTACCAGAACCCGACCCCGATCCAGGCGCAGGCCATCCCGTACGTGCTGATGGGCCGCGACATCCTGGGCATCGCTCAGACCGGCACCGGAAAGACCGCCTCCTTCACGCTCCCGATGATCGACATCCTCGCCGCCGGCCGGGCAAAGGCGCGGATGCCGCGCTCACTCATCCTCGAGCCGACCCGCGAACTCGCCGCCCAGGTCGCCGAGAACTTCGACATCTACGGCAAGTACAACAAGCTCTCCAAGGCCCTCCTGATCGGCGGCGTCAGCTTCTCCGACCAGGAACAGGTGCTGGACCGCGGCGTCGACGTG
>CAZZLX010000216.1:0-6664 GCA_964655235.1 uncultured Rhizobium sp. | reverse complement strand
GACGACGCCGGTCTGCAGCGCCGTGTAGATCTCGCCTGCAGGGATCGGCGTCGGATTGGCGCCGATCGCCTTCGCCATTTCGACCCAGGTCGGGATCTCGGGCACGCGCAGCTTGATGCCGCGGCAATCCTCCGCCTTGTCGATCTGCTTCCTGGAAAGGAACACGCGGAAGCCCGAGGCGCCGAGCGACAGCGTCTCGATCCCGAGCGTGTCCTTGGTCTCCTTGGCGATCTGCTCGCCGATCGGACCGTAGAGGACCTTCTTGATGTGGTCGTAGTCGTTGAACAGGAACGGCATCGAGACGAAGCCGCACTGCGGCTGACAGTTGGAGAGGGTGCCGAGATCGCTCCAGCACAGATCCAGGGTTCCGAGCTGCAACGCCTCGGCCGAGGTGCGGAGATTGAACAGCTGGGACGCCGGCTTGATGTCTATGGTGACCTGGCCGTTGGTCGCGTTCTTGACCTGCTCCGCCATCTTCTCGGCGACGCCGTGGATCAGGTGCGCCGTCGGCACGTGGTGCGAGAAGACGAGTCGGATCGCCTGTGCGCGCGCCACATGCGGCATCGCCAGGACGCCCGCGGCCGCGCCATAGCCCAAAAGTTTCCGCCTGGAAATCTTCATCGACGTTTCCCCTCTTGGCCTGACTGCGGCCGTTTTACGTTGATATTTCGCGGTCTCGATGGCCGTTTCGGACCACGAAACCATTCATTTATTTAAACTTAGTCTAGCGAGAGCCCGTCGTTGAAGGCAAGCAAGTCCGGCGCTAGACTGCACGACCTCGTTTTTTGGGGCGTCGTATCGGAAATGTTACCGCTACCATAACGGTATCGAGACCGGCGCCCCGGCGCCCAGCGGAGTCCAAGCATGATCAGCGACAAGGATGTCGAGACCTACAACAAGCGCGGCTACCTGGTCGTGCCGAACGTGCTCACGGATGCCGAGGTCGCCGAGCTGCGGCAGGTGACCGAGGAATTCGTCGAGAAGTCGCGCGCTGTCAGCGAGCACACCGACCTCCCCGACCGCGAGCCGGGCCACACCCAGGACTCCCCGAAGGTCCGCCGCATCAAGACCCCGCATGCGTGGCACCCCGTCTACGAGCGGATGGTCAAGCACCCGAAGATCCTCGCCGTGCTGCAGAAGCTGTGGGGCCCGAACATCCGCTTCGACGTGTCCAAGCTGAACCTCAAGTCGGCGGGCTTCGGTTCGCCGATCGAGTGGCATCAGGACTGGGCCTTCTATCCCCACACCAACGACGACCTCGCCGCCGTCGGCATCATGATCGACGACTTCAAGCCGGATAACGGCGCGATGATGGTGATCCCGGGCAGCCACAAGGGTCCGACCTACGATCATCACTCGAACGGCTACTTCGTCGGCGGCATCGACCCGTCGAAGTCGAACATCGACTTCTCGAAGGCGGTGCAATGCCTGGGCAAGGCCGGGTCGATCACGATCCACCACGTCCGCCTGCTGCATGCCTCGGCCGCCAACATCTCGGGCGAGCCGCGCCGCTTCCTGCTGCACCAGTACCGCACCGCCGACGCCTGGCCGCTGATCTACAAGCCGGAGTCGTTCGAGAAGTGGGAAGCCATGCTCGTCTGCGGCGAGGAGACCGTGGAGCCTCGCATGAAGGAGCTGCCGATCCGCCTGCCCTACCCGCCGGCGCCGAACCAGGGCTCGATCTACGAGAACCAGCGCGATCTCGAGACCAAGTTCTTCAAGACCGCCGACGAGCTCGCGCAGAAGAAGCTGGAACCGGCGCAGTAAAGGCGCCGGCGCTTCCCGTACAACCAGGCCGCCCGTGGCATCCGTCACGGGCGGCCTTTTCATGTCCGGAGCTACCATGAGCGTCATCGACCTGGTCGAGATCCACGAGTTCACCTTCGAAGCCGAGAACATGGGCGTCGAGGCTTCGGGCTCGAGCGCCATCGGCAACATCGGGTACGTGCCGGGCAGCAAGCTCACCATGTCTAAATACGCCGTGGTGATCGGCACCAAGGATGGCGCCCGCGGCGAGTACGTGGCGCTGTGGGGTGGGCACAAGGCGGCGTTGGCGCAGACCCTGATGCTGGCGCCGAGCCTGATCGGCCGCAACGCCGACGAGCGCGAGATGATCTACGACGATCTGAAGCGCGAGATCCGCCAGCTCGACCACGTCGGGCACGGCATCCTCGACATCGCGCTCTGGGATCTCGCCGGCAAGAAGTTCGGCGCCTCGGTGACCCAGCTTCTCGGTGGCTATCGCAAGCGCCTCAAGGCCTATGCATCAACCTACCATGCCGATCGCAACGGCGGCCTCGACTCGAAGGAGGCCTTCGTCGCCTTCGCCGAGGAGTGCTACGACTTGGGCTATCGCGCCTTCAAGATCCATGGCTGGCACGACGGCGACGTCAAGGAAGAGGCCGACAACGTCCGCTACATGGGCAAGAAAGTCGGCGACCGCATGACATTGATGATCGACCCGGCCTGCGAGCTTCGCACCTTCGCCGATGCACTTGCGGTCGGGCGTGCCTGCGACGATGCCAACTTCTTCTGGTACGAGGATCCGTTCCGCGACTCCGGCGTCTCCGCCTTCGCGCACAAGAAGCTGCGCGAGATGATCCGCACACCGCTGCTGCAGACTGAGCACGTCCGGGGCGTCGAGCCCAAGGCTGATTTCCTGATCGCCGGCGGAACCGATTTCCTGCGCGCCGATCCCGAGTACGACATGGGCATCACCGGCACGATGAAGATCGCGCACCTGGCCGAAGCCTTCGGCGTCGACGTCGAGGTTCACGCCTCCGGGCCGGCGCACCGCCACTGCATGGCCGCGATACGCAACACGAACTTCTACGAGGTGGCGCTGGTCGGGCCCAACTGCCCGAACGCGCAGCCGCCGGTCTACACCTGCGGCTACTCCGATCAGCTGGAGGCGATCGGCAAGGACGGATGCTTCCCGGTCCCGGACGGTCCCGGCCTCGGCGTCACCTACGACTGGGATTTCATCGGGAAGCGGCGGACCCAGGTTCACCGGTTCGGCGGCGAACGCAAGTCGGTACCGGTGAAGAAGAACGACCGCGCCGGGGCGAAACCCCGGCGCGGTCCCTAGTCGCCTCGCCTAACGTAGTACGACGCGGGTACCGATCGTCCGGCAGGACAGCGCACCGACGACCGAAGCGATCGCGCCAATGGCGAGCGACAGGAAGGCGAGCAGAGCACCCAGCGCGCCCGCCTTCGCCGCCTTGTCGGCAGCTTCCTTCGCCTTCTTCTCGGCTTCCGCCCGTGCCGTCTTGATCCGCTGCTCGGCCTCGCCCACCCGCTGCTCCGCATCGGCCTGGCTGATGCCGTTGTGCCGTGCCAAAAGGCTAGCGAGATAGGTCTTTTCCGAGGGCGCCAGACCGTTGCGGCCCCAGGCGCGGGTCAGGATGTTGCCGGCCTCGTCCATCGCGTCATCGCCGTAGTCGGGCCTGCTCTGCTGCTGCCCGCCCTGGGCCGGCGATCCGGCGGTCGTGGGCGCCCCCGCCGCGATCGGGCTGGCCGGCGCGGCCGAGCTCGCGGTGGAGGAGGTCGTGGAAGCCGGCGCTGACGCCGATTGTCCCTGGCCCGGGCCCGGCTGCGGCGTGACCAGCTGACGGACGTGGAATCCCATGTCCATCTGGTCGTCGTCTTCCATCATCGCGGCACCGCCGGCACCGAGACCTGCCGCCGCGCCAGCGGCCGCCATCTGCGCGGTGTTGGCGGCGAATCCGACGACGCTGCTCAGGGCGGAAAGCCCCAGGAGGCCGGCTGCGACCGTGGCGATCGCCCAGACGGTCAGGCCGTGGGCGGCGCAGCGGAAACGGAAGTCCTTCACGTCCATCGTCGTCTCGTTCATCGCGGAGCGTCCAGCGACGTAGCCGCCGATGCCCATGCCGACGATGTTGACGATGAAGAGCCAGACGAGTGCGCCGACGCCGATCGACTGCATCGACGGGCCTTCGTAAGGATCGGCGATGGTGAAGCCGAGCGCCGCACCGGCGACGCTGAGACAGATGGAGGCGGCGAGGCCGATGAAGGCACCGGCGATGACCGCGTCCCAGGCGATGGCACGGCGGTTCTCGACCAGCACGTCCGGAGTGTCGGCCGGCACTCCCGAAACCGTCCGGGTGGGAGCTGTCATAGGTAAATCTCCGAGGTTGAGGCGCACCCGTAATCAGGGTGTCGTGCGCTCAACTCGGAGGTCGCAGAAAAGTTCCCTCTTCAGAGGGAACTTGTCACCGCAGGCTGCTTACTCTGCGGCCTGAGCCGCGCCCTGCTCTTCCGCCTCGATCCGCTTCCAGAGAGTGCGGATCATGTCCTTCATCATCAGCGCCTCCTGCCAGCGGTCGGATAGATCCTCGTCGTCGCGGTCGACGATCGCATAGGGGCGCGGCCCCATCTCGCAGAGGAAAGTCAGGGTCGCGTCCTTCGGCGCGCGGCGCCGCCAGGAGCGGAAGCCGTATTCCCACCATCCCATGAACAGATCGACCCACGGCTTGTGGTGCGGGAAGCTGATCGGGATCTGCACCTGCTCGCGGCTGGCGACGCGCCCATGGAAGCCCCAGCAATTGTCGAGAATGCGGTGCATCAGCTTGTGGTTCTCGTCGCTGATCGGCGGGCCCGCGAACTCGCGGCCGACCAGATAGTGCGAGATGTCGCCGGTGAGCTTGAGATCGGGGAAGCAGTCGAGCAGGTGCAGCGTGAAGAACAGGTCAGTCGTCATTCGGTCGCGATGCGTCTCGATATGCATGCGCACACCGGCCTCGTTCGCGAGGCGTCGCCAGCCCTCGATGTACGGAATGCACTCTTCGATCCGGTACGGCCGCACGTCCGGCTGAAGGTTCAGGTGCTCTGCGCCGAGCTTGGCGACGTTGTCGAGGATGGGCTTCAAGTCGTCGACCGTCTGCGGATAGCATTGGGCCTGCCAGGTGAGGCCGTAATCCTTGAGGATCGTCGTATGCGCCTTCGCCTGCTCGAAGTCGAAGAAGCGGACGCCGGCGCCGTCGAAGCCGGCATCCCGGATCATCTCCAGCTTCTCCTCGAGCGTCCATTCCTTGCCGTCGGGCGCGCGCCGTTCCATCGCCCACATCGACTGGTAGACGAGAAGCTTCTGCATGATCGTCTCCTCCGATAGCCGCTTCAGGCGAGCCCGGCGGCGTGATGCTTCAGGTGATCTTCGACGAAGGTCTGGATGAAGTAGTAGCTGTGGTCGTAGCCTTCGTGGCGACGAAGCATCAGCCCCTGCCCCGCATGCTTGCACGCCATCTCGAACAGCTCTGGCTTGAGCTGCTCGACCAGGAACTTGTCAGCCATTCCCTGGTCGATGAGGATGGTGCCGGCGACCTTGTGGTGCCGAACGAGCTCGCTTGCGTCGTAGTCGCGCCAGCTCGCCTGATCCGGTCCGAGATATCCAGAAAACGCCTTCTGTCCCCAGGGACAGCGCATGGGTGCCACGATCGGGGCGAAGGCGGAGACGGTCCGGTACTTGTCGGGATTGCGGAGTCCAAGCACCAGCGCCCCGTGACCGCCCATCGAGTGGCCGAAGATCCCCTGCCGATCGGCCTTCGCCGGAAAGGAGCCGTCGATCAGCTGGCGTAGCTCGCTCGTGACGTAGGAGTACATCCGGTACGCCTGCTTCCACGGCTCGGCCGTGGCGTCGACGTAGAAGCCGGCACCAAGGCCGAAGTCCCAGCTCGCGTCGTCGCCAGGCAAGCGGGCGGCGCGCGGGCTGGTATCCGGCATCACCAGCATGAGGCCGAGTTCGGCGGCGATGCGCTGGGCCCCGGCCTTGATGGTAAAGGTCTCCTCCGTGCAGGTGAGCCCGGCGAGGTAAGTGACGACCGGCACCTTGCCCTTGGCCGCCTGCGGCGGCTTGTAAACGGCGAAGCGCATCGGCCCGCCGACGGCCTTGGACTCGTGCTTGTAGAAGCCCTGCGTCCCGCTGAAGCAGGCCTGCTCGGAGATCGTCTCCATCAGTACTCGACCACCGTGCGGATCGACTTGCCCGCATGCATCAGGTCGAAGCCCTCGTTGATGCGGTCGAGCGTCACCTTGTGGGTGATCAGGTCGTCGATGTTGATCTTCCCTTCCATGTACCAGTCGACGATCTTCGGCACCTCGGTGCGGCCGCGGACGCCGCCGAAGGCGGTGCCCTTCCAGACGCGGCCGGTGACAAGCTGGAACGGACGGGTCGAGATCTCCTTGCCGGCGCCGGCGACGCCGATGATGACCGAAACGCCCCAGCCGCGATGGCAGCACTCGAGCGCCTGGCGCATCAGGTCGGTGCTGCCGACACATTCGAAGCTGTAGTCGGCACCGCCCTTGGTGAGCTCCACTAGGTGGGGAACCACGTCGCCTTTCAGCTCCTTCGGATTGACGAAGTGCGTCATGCCGAACTTGCGGGCGAGCGCCTCGCGGGCCGGGTTGATGTCGACGCCGACGATCATGTCGGCGCCGGCCATGCGCGCGCCTTGCACGACGTTGAGGCCGATGCCGCCGAGGCCGAAGACCACGACGTTGGAGCCCGGCTCGACCTTCGCGGTCTTGATCACCGCGCCGATGCCGGTGGTGACGCCGCAGCCGATGTAGCAAACCTTGTCGAAAGGCGCGTCTTCGCGGATCTTCGCCAACGCGATCTCCGGCAGCACGGTGTAGTTCGAGAAGGTCG
>CAZZLX010000215.1:0-6679 GCA_964655235.1 uncultured Rhizobium sp. | reverse complement strand
CGTGCCGCTGGCGCGCTTCTTCACGCATTTCTGCGTCAACCGCTTCTTCATGAAGCCGGGCCAGCTGCTCGAGAACATCGGGAAGATCCGCCACTTGCCGGGCATCATCGTGCAGGGCCGCTACGACGTCGTGACCCGGGCCGAGATCGCCTACAAGCTGAAGAAGGCGTGGCCCGAGGCCGAGCTGCAGATCGTGGTCGAGGCCGGCCACAACTCGACCGAGCCGGTGCTAGCGGAGTCTTTGACCGCCGCCTGCGAGCGGATGAAGCAGCGCCTCCAGGCCTCCGGCGTGAAGCCGCGCGCATGAGCAACGCTCTCGACCCGCACCCGCTCTATCCCGAGCTCGAGCCGCATGCCTCGGGCATGCTCCAGGTGGACGGCACGCACGCGCTCGCCTGGTGGCGGCTCGGCAATCCGAAGGGCGTGCCGGTCGTCTTTCTGCATGGCGGGCCGGGCGGCACGACGCGGCCGTTCTACCGGCGGTTCTACGATCCTGCCTACTACGACATCTGCATGTTCGACCAGCGCGGCGCCGGCGAATCCACGCCGAATGCCGAGCTCAAGGACAACACGACCTGGCACCTGGTCGACGACATCGAGAAGCTGCGAAAGCACTTCGGCGTCGAGAAGTGGCTGGTTAGCGGCGGCTCGTGGGGCTCGACGCTGTCGATGGTCTATGCGATCGCGCATCCGGACTGCTGCCTCGGGCTGGTGATGAGCGGCATCACGCTCAGCGAGCCCGAGAACATCCGCTTCTGGTTCCACGGCATCGGCAACGTCTTCCCCGATGCCTGGGACGAGTTCGCCGGCTACATCCCCGAGGCCGAGCGCGGCGACCTGCTGAAGGCCTACCACAAGCGGGTGATCGATCCGGATCCGAAGGTGAACCTGCCGGCGGCCGTGGCCCTTCGCACTTATTCAGGCAAGACGCAGTCCTTCGACGCCAAGCCCGAGATGGTGAACGCGCTCTTGAAGCCCGAGCTCTGCGTGCCGCTGGCGCGGTTCTTCACGCACTACGTGACGCGGGACTCGTTCCTGAAGCCGAACCACATCCTCGACAACCTGCCGAAGATCCGACATCTGCCCTGCATCCTGGTGCAGGGACGCTACGACGTCGTGACGCGACCGATCCTGGCCTGGCGACTCAACCAGGCTTGGCCAGAGTCGGAGCTCTTCTTCGTGAACGAGGCCGGACACAACCCGACGGAATCGCCGATGGCCGAGACCATGTGCGCCGCCTTCGAGCGCATGAAGGGCCGCCTCAAGGCCTTGGGTCTCGAGCCGAGGGCATGAAAAAGCCCTCTCCCCGAAGGGAGAGGGCGTCGTTCTTCAGGAGGCTACGCCGCCGCCTTGAGCTGGCCGGCCATCGCGTCCTCGCCGCCCATCGTGGCGGCGACCGCGTGAACGGTCGCGGCGATGCGGACCACGGCCTGGATCACCTCGGCGGTGACGCCGTGCTCGCGAAGCGCCTTCTCGTGTGAATCGATGCACATGCCGCAGCCGTTGACGGCCGAGACCGCGATCGACCACAGCTCGAAGTCGACCTTGTCGACGCCTGGCTTCGCCAGCGCGTTCATCCTGAGCTTCGCCGGCAGCGTCTTGTAGTCCTGCGCCGACGAGAGATGGACGAAGCGGTAGTAGATGTTGGTCATCGCCATGATGGCCGCCGCCGTCTTCGCCGCCTCGAACGCCTCGGCCGAGAGCTTGGGCGCGAACTCGGCGGTGATCGCCTGGATCACCTCCGCGTTGCGGGACGCGATCGCCGAGGCGATGAACGCGCCCGCCCGCTGCTGCTCGGTCAGGGCCGCTTCCGTGCCCAAGGACGAGAGGTTGAGCCTCAGGTCCTTGGCATAGTCGGGAAGCCGCGACTTCAGGGTTTCGATGGTCATGGTCTTCAGGCCGCCTTCAGGACGTCCTCGCCCTTCTGCCAGTTGCAGGGGCAGAGCTCGTCGGTCTGGAGCGCGTCGAGGACGCGGAGAACCTCGGCCGGGTTGCGGCCGACCGAGAGGTCGTTGACCGAGGCGAAGCGGATCACGCCTTCCGGATCGACGACGAAGGTCGCGCGCAGCGCCACGCCTTCCTTCTTGTCGAGGATGCCGAGGGTCTGTGACAGCTCGCGCTTGATGTCGGCCAGCATCGGGAACGGCAGGTCCTTCAGATCGGCGTGGTTGTTGCGCCAGGCCAGGTGCACGAATTCGGAGTCGGTCGAGACGCCGTAGATCACCGCATCGCGGTCCTTGAACTCGCCTGCGAGCTTGCCGAACGCGGCGATCTCGGTCGGGCAGACGAAGGTGAAGTCCTTCGGCCAGAAGAAGACGATCTTCCACTTGCCGGCATCGCTCTTCTCGGTGAAGTCCGCGAAGGCGGTGCTGAGGTCGCGGGAAACGACGCCCTTGAGCGCGAAGGAGGGGAAGGTGTCGCCGACGGTCAACATGGTGTGAGCTCCGTTGGAGTGTTGCGAATTGGAATGAACGTAAAATGGCGATCCTTCCTTGATCGGTCCAATGAGTTATCCCATATGATTTGATCGGAAATTCCGATGAATCGCCAGCCGACCCTCCGCCAGCTCCATTACCTCGATGTCCTTGATCGGGCTCGCAATTTCGGCCGTGCGGCCGAGGCGGCGAATGTCACGCAATCGACGTTGAGCGCGGCGATCAAGGACCTGGAAAACACGCTCGGCGTGGCCCTGGTGGATCGCGGCACGCGGCGGGTGGTCTTCACCCCGGCTGGCGAAGAGGTGCTGAGGCGGGGAAGGGCCCTGCTCGAAGCCGCCGAAGACCTTGTCGCGGCGGCGGCGGCCACGAGGGCACCGCTGTCGGGTCTTTTGCGGCTCGGCGTGATCCCGACGATCGGGCCGTTCCTGCTGCCCCGGATCCTGCCGGGGCTCCGGCGGGCCTTTCCGAAGCTGAAACTGGTGCTGGTCGAGGACCAGACGGCGCGGATCGTCGACCAGCTCGAGTCCGGCGCGCTCGACGTGCTGCTGCTGGCTCTGCCCTGCGACTGCGGCTCGGCCGAGACCTTCGACCTGTTCGAGGACGAGTTCCTGGCGACCCTGCCCAAGGATCACAGGCTGGCGGCGCTGGCGGCCGTGCCGTCCGAGCTTTTGGCCGAAGAGCCGCTGCTCCTGCTGCAGGAGGGCCATTGCCTTCGCGGCCACGCTCTCTCGGTCTGCAGCTTCACCGATCCGGCTTTAGGCCCGGCGGTCGAAGCGACCAGTCTTCACACGCTGGTGCAGATGGTCGATGGCGGCCTCGGCGTCACGCTGCTGCCGAAGATGGCGGTGGATGCCGGCATCGTCCGCGGCACCAACCTCGCGACCCGCCCGCTCGATGCCGATCCGCGCTCGCGCACGATCGGGCTTGCCTGGCGGCGCGGCACCGGTCGGCGCGAGGATTTCCTGCTTCTGGGAAAGACGATCGCCGAGCTTCAGCGCGCGAAGAGCGGGCCCAAGGCCCGGAACACGAGCCTCAAAGCCCAGTAGCCGGCGAGGCCGCCGGCCGCGAGGGCGGCCATGCCGAGGCCGTAGCGGGCCCAGGGCATCGTGTCGGCCCAAGCCTGGTGCCGGCTCCAGCCGTCGACGAGGCGCGAGCAGACATAGCCGATGGTCGGTGCGAGCAGGAAAGAGAAGAAGGTGGCAACCTTGGCGTAACGGCCGCCGGGAACGCCGCTAATGGCGGGTCTTCCGTTGGGCGACGCGGCGCTCGACCTCGGCCAGGATCTCGGCCTTCTGACGCGCGTTGCCGGACATCGCCTGCTGGAAAAGGCGCACGGCCTCGCTCGGCTTCGACGGCAGGCCCAGATGGGCGCGCGCCATACGTTCGGCCGAATCCAGCAGGTCCGGGTCCATCTTCCGACGGAGCTCGGCGATCTGCTTCAGGATCTGCTCGCGAGGTTTGGTTGCCATGACGGCGGGGAGCAGAGCACAGGCCCCCCTGGGACGCAAGGCGAGGGGTGGTGATAAGCTTGTGCCCGGCATGAAGTGCTGCATCTGCGATGCGCCCGGCGTGGCCAGTTTCGGCATCGAAGCGGGGGCCGCCCAGCGGTTCCCCGAGGCTAAGCGCACCTACTACGCCTATGGCGAGCGCGAGACCCTGCTGGTGTTCTGCGCGCCGCATTTCGAATCGGCGGCGCTCACCTGGCCTGGGCTGATCGGCAACCCGGTCCTCCCGGTTCATCGCGCCGCGCAGGAAGGCTATGCGGCGATCGAGAACGTGCGAAAGCGCCTGCAGGACCCCGCGGTCAGGCTCAAGGTCATGCTGCTGTGGCGCCAGGCCTCGCGGCGCTGGGGACTCTCCGCGCCCGAGGCGCGCAAGCGCGCCAAGCGGTACCCGATCACCCGCCGGCGGATCGAGCTGATCCGCCAGCTGATGGCGGCGCAGCGCGGCACGTCCTGACGGCGCTTCGCGAGCCGTCGCCTTTCGTTGCAGGCAGCCCCGCCTTGGGGCAAGCTTCCCTCGGCTCCGGCCCCTTTCTGGGCCGCCCCAAATGCAAGTCCAAGCACGCTTCGCTTTCGCTTAAGGCAAACAAGCAAAAGACTGAGGGGAGGACGCATGCGGACCAGGGCTACAGCGAAACGACGCACGACCGCGCCGGCACGATCGCGCCCGTCGACGAAACCGGGCAGCGCCGATCGGCTGCGCGCCCTCGCCAAACGCTGCCGCGTCGTCTCCGAGGAAACCGCGATGCCGGAGATCAGCCAGGAGCTGGTCCATATCGCCGAGGCTTTGGAAGACGAAGCGGATACCCTTGCCGGGAGATAGCGTCCGGCTTCCGCTGGACAAGGCTCCAGCGGCGGCTCGAAGGACGCTCTGGAGCTAAGACACAGTGCAGCCCACCGACATCTCGCGCCCCGACTACTTCCATAAGGTCGTCGATTGCCAATGGGCGTGCCCGGCGCACACGCCTGTGCCGGAGTACATCAGGCTGATCGCCGCCGGCCGCTACGGCGACGCCTACATGGTCAATTGGAAGTCGAATGTGTTCCCGGGAATCCTCGGGCGCACCTGCGACCGTCCATGCGAGCCGGCGTGCCGGCGCGGCCGTGTGGAGGCAGAGCCGGTCGCGATCTGCCGCCTGAAGCGCGTCGCCGCCGACTTCAAGGGCGACATCAAGGCCCAGCTGCCGAAACCCGATGCGCCGAAGAACGGCAAGCGCGTGGCGTTGATCGGTGCGGGGCCGGCGTCGCTGACCGTGGTCCGCGATCTCGTGCCGCTCGGATACACCTGCACCGTCTACGATTCCGATCCCAAGGCCGGCGGCATGATCCGAAGCCAGATCCCGCGCTTCCGCCTGCCGGAAGAGGTGATCGACGAGGAGGTGGGCTACATCACCGGCCTCGGCAACATCGAGCTCAAGCTCGGCCAGCGCGTCGACAGCCTGAAGTCGCTGCTGGCCGAAGGCTACGACGCGATCTTCGTCGGATCGGGTGCGCCGCGTGGCCGCGATCTCGAGATCCCCGGTCGCAAGGAAGCGGCGAAGAACATCCATATCGGCATCGATTGGCTCTCGAACGTCTCGTTCGGCCATATCGACAAGATCGGCAAACGCGTCATCGTGCTCGGCGGCGGCAACACCGCGATGGACTGCTGCCGTTCCTCCAAGCGTCTCGGCGGCGAAACCGTCACCGTGGTGGTGCGCTCGGGCTTCGAGGAGATGAAGGCCTCGCCCTGGGAGAAGGAGGATGCCCAGCACGAGGGCATCCCGATCATGAACTACCTCGTGCCGAAGGCCTTCCTCCACGACAACGGCAAGCTCAAGGGCATGTCGTTCGAGAAGGTCGCGGCACGCAAGGACGAGAAGGGCCGGCGCGAGCTGGTGCCGACCGGCGAGCCGGAGGTCGTGATCGAGTGCGACGATGTTCTGGTCGCGATCGGCCAGGAGAACGCGTTCCCCTGGATCGAGCGCGACATTGGCATGGAGTTCGACCGCTGGGCCATGCCCAAGGTAGATCCCAAGACGATGCAGTCGACGATCCCCAACGTGTTCTTCGGCGGCGATGCCGCCTTCGGGCCGAAGAACATCATCTGGGCGGTCGCCCACGGACACGACGCGGCGATCTCGATCGACAAGTTTCTCAACGGCGAGGATCTCTCGGTCCGCCCGCCGCCAGGCGTGAACGTCGCCTCCCAGAAGATGGGCATCCATGAGTGGAGCTACGACAACGACATCTCGGCGGCACTCCGCAATAAGGTGCCGTGGCGCGACCTCGGAACGACCCTGAAGGACATCAAGGTCGAGGTCGAGCTCGGCTTCGACGCCAAGCTCGGGTACTCGGAAACGCAGCGCTGCCTCAACTGCGACGTCCAGACGGTCTTCTCGAAGAACCTCTGCATCGAGTGCGACGCCTGCGTCGACATCTGTCCGGTCGACTGCATCAGCTTCACCGCCAACGGCGAGGAAGACGAGCTGCGGACCCGGCTGACCCAGCCGGCGAACAACAAGACGCAAGATCTCTACGTCTCCGACATCCTCAAGACCGGCCGCATCATGGCCAAGGACGAGGACGTCTGCCTCCACTGCGGTCTCTGTGCCGAGCGCTGCCCGACCGGCGCCTGGGACATGCAGAAATTCCTGATCGAGATGACACACGCGGGTGCCGCATGCCGAAGCCGCTAGAGCGCGTCAACGACTTCGTCGTCAAGTTCGCCAACGTCAACGGCTCGGGCTCGGCGAGCGC
>CAZZLX010000214.1:0-6704 GCA_964655235.1 uncultured Rhizobium sp. | reverse complement strand
GAACGCTCGTCGATCTTCGATCAGCTCGTCTGGGTCGCAGCGGCCGACGATCCGGCGTTCTTCCAGCGCGTGCGGCGTCTCGGTGCCTGGTTCGTCGTCAACCCCACCGCCTTCGGCGGCTGCCTGATCGCGAGGCGGCCGTGATCGGCACCTGGATCGCACGCTTCGCCGATGGCGACGAAGCCGTGCCGGTCCGGGTCGAGAATTTTCGCCGCGTCTCCACGCGGCTGCTGCTGATCGAGCAATGGGCGCTCCTGGTGCCGATCGCGATCACGGCCTATTTCGCCGGCAACTCGTGGATCGGCGTGCTCGCGATCGGCGGGGTGTTCCACGGGACCACGCTGCTGGCGAGGCTCTCGGATCCGATCGGCTTCGGTACCAGGAGCCTGATCGCGACCGGCCTCCTCCTCGACGTGCTGCTGCTGATCTATGCGCTGACCGGCACCGGTTCCTGGCAGATGGACGGCGGCCACATGTGGGTCTTCGCCGTCTGGTCGCATTGCCTGGCGCTACTCTGCTGGCGGTCGCTGGTGATCAGCGGCGGACTCGGCGTGCTTCACCACTTCCTGCTGGTCTACATGGCTCCGCTCTGGGTCTATCCCGACGGCGCCAGTCTCTGGCGCGTCTTCCTGCACGGATCGGTCGTGGTGATGCAGCTCTCCCTGCTCTGCGTCTTCGTCTTCTTCATCATCCGCATGCTGACCAACGCCGAGGAGCTCGAGCGGGCGCTGGCCGACAGCCTCGCCAAGGTCGAGGAGGTGAGCCGGTCTAAGTCGCAGTTCCTGGCCCATATGAGCCATGAGCTGAGGACGCCGCTCAACGCCATAATCGGCTTTTCCGAGCTGACCAAAGAGCAGGCCTTCGGGCCGGTCTCCGATCGCTACCGCGGCTATGCCAAGGACATTCACGCGAGCGGCCAGCATCTCCTGGCGCTGATCAACGACGTGCTCGATCTCTCGCGGGTCGAGTCGGGCAAGCACAAGCTCCATGAGGAGGAGGTCGACCTCGGGTCGCTGGTCGAGGACTGCGTGGCGATGATCGCGGTCCGCGCCCGTGCCGGCGGCGTCGAGCTGAAGACGAAGCTCGACGGGGCACCGGTCTTCCGCGCCGACAGCCGCGCGGTGAAACAGGTGCTCCTCAATCTGCTCTCCAACGCGATCAAGTACACGGGTGCGGGCGGCACCGTCACCGTGGAGGCGAGCTTCGGCAAGGACGGCGTCGACCTCTGCGTCTCCGATACCGGCTGCGGCATTCCCGAAGCGATGATGGCAAAGATCTTCGAGCCCTTCCAACGCGCCGACTCGATGGTGACGTGGACCGTGGAGGGAAGCGGCCTCGGCCTCGCGATCAGCCGGCAGTTCATGCTGATGCATGGCGGCGAGCTGATCCTCGAAAGCCGGGTGGGCGAGGGCACCCGCGCGATCGCGCGCTTCCCGAAGAGGCGGGGGATCCCGGTCCTGCTGCCCGACGCCGCCAACCAGGACGCCGCCCCGGGCGGCCAGGAGCGCCGGGTCAGCTGACGGAACGCCGTCTCGCGCGTCCGCGTTGATTCCGGAAACGATCCGGAGACATGCGATGGCGACAGCGAAGCCAGATCCGGCGGCTCGCCGGCCTGAGGGCGAGCCTTTCAGCAAAGCGACCTTCGGCGAAGGCGGCACGCCCGGCGGCCGGCCCGAGTCCGATCTCGGCCCGGACTACACCGGCGGCCGGTATGGCGGCGCGATCCTCGATGACCCTGTCCGGACCCTGGAGAAGCTCGAGCGTCCTGCCCGGCCGAAGCCCGTGCGCAAGGATGATGCGAAAGTGTGAAGCTGGTGCCGCCACGCAGGATTGAACTGCGGACCTCACCCTTACCAAGGGTGCGCTCTACCACTGAGCTATGGCGGCGACGCTAGAAGCACCGACGGCCATCGAGCGGCCCGTCGAGCGGGCGCTTCCATGCCACAGGGGGGCGGGGGTTGCAAGGGCGGACGGAAGCCCGCCGAGGCCGGGATCAGGCCTCGAACCAGCGCGGGTCGGGAAGATTGCGGTCGATCGAACGCTCGATCAGCCGGCTGAAGAGTCCGGCCGCGACCCAGAAGAGCGCCACCGAGCCCGTCGCCATCGCCAACGATGCTGCCAGTTCCATTGCGGCTCCTGTTTATCTTGAGTGAAAAAATACCGAGGCTCGATGACCCCCGAGTGACTCAATTGTGGGGAATTCGTGGCGTTCCCTCTTTCGGAGCGCCGGAGCCTCGGCAACAATGTCGCAGGGGTGGTCGTCCTTCATGGAGCGTGATCGCGAATGGCATCGGACGACCCCGATCGCGCCCGGGCGGCGCCCGGTGACGGCAGGACCACGCTGCTCGCCATAGGCGTCAGCGACGAGGATCGCGAGCAGCTGAAGCGCCTCGCCGGCCCCGGCGGCCTCGACCTGCTGGAGGTCGGGACCTACGAGGAGGCGTCCGATCCCTATATCTGCAAGCCGCGCGATTTCATCGCCCGGGCGGTCGCGTTCGCGCGCGCCCACCCGGGAATCCAAGGCGTGATCGGCGTCGAGGACTTCCCGCCGAGCCTTCTGGTGCCGGCGATCGCGCGCGAGCTCGGGCTTCCGGCCCTCGACTTCGAGGCGGCGGTCCGATGCGAGCACAAGGGCTGGAGCCGGGTGCTGCAGCGCCAGCTGGTTCCGGACTCGACGCCGCGCTTCGCGCTGGTCGACCTCGACCGGCCGTTGGAGATCGAGGCTCTCGGCGTCGGCCGGCCCTTCTGGCTGAAGCCGATCAAGTCCTACCTCTCCTATCTCGGCTTCCGGATCGGCGACGCGGCGGCCTATCGCCAGGCGTTGGCCCAGGCGGCTGAGAAGCTGCCGCAGTTCCTGGGCTCCTTCGTCGAGCTGATCGAGGACGCGGCGCCGCGGGCGGATTTCGGCCGCGGCCGGCAATGGATGCTGGCCGAGGAACTGATGGCCGGTTTCCAGTGCACCCTCGACGGCTATGTCCATGGCGGGGAGGTGACCGTCCTCGGTGTCGTCGATTCAATCCGATTCGCCAACAAGGTCAGCTTCAAGCGCTTCCAGTACCCGTCCTCCCTGCCGCGCAAGGTGCAGGACCAGATGGCCGACGTGGCGCGGAAGCTGATGCCGGGCCTTGGATTCGACCACGGCATGTTCAACATCGAGTTCTTCTGGGACCCGAAGCGCCCGGCGCCGATGGTGATCGAGGTCAACGACCGGCTCTCGATGCAGTTCGCCGACCTGTTCGAGAAGGTCGACGGGGTCAGCAGCTACCGGATCCTGATGGACCTCGCCTGCGGCCGGAAACCCGACCATGGGCGGCGCCAGGGCCGCTACCGGGCGGCGGCAAGCTTCGTGCTCCGCGGATTCGAGGACAGGCTCTGCCTCGCCGTCCCGTCCGATGACGACATCGCGAAGGTCGGGCGCGCATTTCCCGATACGGTGGTGATGGTCAGGGCGATTCCGGGAATGCGCTTGTCGGAGCTGCCGCAGGACAGCTACAGCTTCCGTCACGGCCTCATCAACATCGGCGGCCGTGATCTCGCCGACATGCAGGCGAAGCTCGGCCGCGCTCTGGAGATGCTGCCGTTCCGCTTCGCGGACTAGGAGGCAGGCGATGGCGTCAACCGGCCAGAGCGAGCGCGACCAGCGGCGTGCCGAAGCATTGCGCCAGAACCTTGGCAAGCGGAAGGTCCAGGCTCGCGCCCGAGCCGACGCAACGGCGAGGGTCCGGGCCGACGTCGCGTGCTTCTTCCACGAGCCGACCTTCACCGCCACCTATCTCGTCGCCGATCCCGAGGCTGGCGAGGCGGCGATCATCGATTCCGTGCTCGACTACGACGGCGCTGCGGGGCGAACCAGGACCACGCACGCCGAAAAGGTGCTGGAGGCGGTCGAGGAGCGCGGCCTCAAGGTCGCCTGGATCCTGGAGACCCACGTCCACGCCGATCACCTCTCTGCCTCCCAGTACCTCAAGAAGGTCACCGGCGCGCCGGTCGGCATTGGCTCGAACGTGCCGGTGGTCCAGAAGACCTTCCGGCCCCTGTTCGGCGCCTGGGACATGGTGCCGGACGGCTCCCAATTCGACCGGCTTTTTGCCGAGGGGGAGACGTTCCGGATCGGTGGACTGGAAGTGGAAGTGATGCACACGCCGGGGCATACGCCCGCCTGCATCACCTATCGGATCGGCGATGCGATCTTCGTCGGCGACACCATGTTCATGCCGGACTATGGCTCGGCCCGCTGCGACTTTCCTGGCGGCGACGCTGCCGTCCTCTACCGCTCTGTCCGCCGCCTGCTGTCGCTGCCGGGCGAAACCCGGATGTTTCTCTGCCACGACTACAAGGCGCCCGGGCGCGACCAGTTCGTCTGGGAAACCACGGTCGGGACCCAGCGCGCCGGCAATCTCCATATAAAGGACGGGGTCACCGAGGCCGAGTTCGTGAAGCTGCGCCGCGAGCGCGACGCCAAGCTCTCGATGCCTGCCCTCATTCTGCCATCGGTCCAGGTCAACATGCGGGCCGGCCGATTCCCTCCGGCCGAGGCCGACGGCTCGGTCCATCTTCGGATCCCCGTCGACCGTTTCTAGGTTCTACAGGCTGGTAACCACCCCAGGGGGCCAGCTTGCTTGTGAGTAACCCACCCGTCCGCTACAACGGCGATCAATCTTCCTCCAAGGGCGCAAGGCCTTATATCGTGGACAAAATCCGCATCCAGGGCGGTCGACGGCTCTCCGGCCGCATCCCGATCTCGGGCGCCAAGAACGCCGCCCTCCCGCTGATGTGCGCGAGCCTCCTCACCGAGGAGACGCTGACGCTCGTCAACCTTCCCCATCTTGCCGACATCTCGACCCTGGCGACGCTGCTCGCCCAGCATGGCGTCGAGATCGGCATGGACGGGCACGCGACCGGCGGCCATACCGGCAAGGCGCTCAAGCTGACCGCCGGCGAGATCACCAACACGACCGCGCCCTATGACATCGTCCGCAAGATGCGGGCATCCGTCCTCGTGCTTGGCCCCTTGGTCGCGCGGATGGGCCATGCCCGCGTGTCGCTGCCCGGCGGCTGCTCGATCGGCGCGCGCCCGGTCGACCTGCATCTCAAAGGGCTCCAGGCGCTCGGCGCCGAGATCGACCTGCAGCAGGGATACATCGAGGCGCGGGCGCCGAACGGCCTCAAGGGCGGCCGCTACGTCTTCCCGACCGTCTCCGTCGGCGCGACCGAGAACCTGGTGATGGCGGCCTCCCTCGCCGACGGCGAGACCACGCTGGTCAACGCCGCGCGCGAGCCCGAGATCGTCGATCTCTGCCGCTGCCTGAAGGCGATGGGCGCCGACATCGAGGGCCACGGCTCCGATACCATCAGGATCGTCGGCCAGAAGCGCCTCGTCGGCACCGTCTATCCTGTCGTCGCCGACCGCATCGAGGCCGGCACCTACGCGATCGCCGCCGCCATCACCGGCGGCGAGGTCGAACTGGTCGGCGTCAAGCTCTCGATGATCGAGGCGCTGGTCAAGCACATGGCCGAGGCCGGCATCGCGGTGACCGCGACGCCCGACGGCGTGCGCGTCTCGGCCTCCAACGGCGTGATCGGCACGGACGTGATCACCGAGCCCTATCCGGGCTTCCCGACCGACCTCCAGGCGCAGTTCATGACGCTAATGACGGTCGCCGAGGGTGCCTCGATGGTGACCGAGACGATCTTCGAGAACCGCTTCATGCATGTGCCCGAGCTCTCGCGCATGGGCGCCAACATCACGGTGCATCAGTCCTCAGCGCTCGTCCGCGGCGTCAAGAAGCTGACCGGCGCGCCGGTGATGGCGACCGACCTTCGCGCCTCGGTCTCGCTCGTTCTCGCCGGCCTCGCCGCCGAAGGCACGACCGAGGTCAACCGGATCTATCACCTCGACCGCGGCTACGAGCGGATCGAGGAGAAGCTCGGCGCCTGTGGTGCGGCGATCGAGCGCGTGCGTCCGGCCGCGGCCGCCGACGACTGAGATGTCGGGCGTGACGACCAAGCCGCTGAAGCTCCGGGCCGAGGACGCGGACGATCTCGCGATCCTGTCGGCGGCGCTGCAGGACGCGGCGGTGCCGATCTCGGACATGCGCTACTTCCCCGAGGAAAAGCGCTTCATGCTCGCGGCCAGCCGCTATCGATGGGAAGCCGATCGCGGCGCCAATGCGGGCGGCGGCGAGCGCATCGCCTCGGCCCTGATCTTCGACCACGTCACGCGCGTTCGCCGCCGGGGCCTCGAGCAGACTGACGGCGAGCGCATCCTGGCCTTGCTGGCGATGGAGGCCGGTGAACGAACCGTCGACCTCCATTTCTCCGGCGACGCCGCGATCCGGCTCGAGGTCGAGAAGCTCGCCTGCCGCCTCGACGACTTCGGCGAGTCCTGGCCGACGATCTTCCGGCCGGCGCACAAGGACTGACCATGTCCGCCGACTCCCTCGTGCTCGCCGTCCCGAAGGGCCGCATCCTTTCCGAAGCGATGCCGGTGATCCTCGCTGCCGGCATCGAGCCGGAAGCGGCTTTCGCCGACGACGAGTCACGCCAGCTCCAGTTCAAAACCAACGTGCCCGGCCTTTCGATCATCCGGGTGCGTTCCTTCGACGTCGCCACCTTTCTCGCGTTCGGCGCGGCGCACATGGCGCTGGCCGGGTCCGACGTGCTTATTGATACGGCGACCACAGAGATCTACACGCCGCTCGACC
>CAZZLX010000213.1:0-6704 GCA_964655235.1 uncultured Rhizobium sp. | reverse complement strand
GCTGGATCTGAGCTCGCCGGTGCGCCGCGTGCTCGCGGTGCGCGATATAGAGGGTCGAGCCGAATATCACGGCGGCGCCCAGCCAGACCCATTTGTCGGGAACCTCGCCCAGGACCAGATAGGCGAGGATCGCGATGAACGGCATGCGCGTGAACTCGAACGGCAGGATCGCCGACGCATCGGCCAGCGCGAAGGCCCGCGTGAAGCAGAGCCAGCCCAGCGTGCTGAGCGCGCCAAGCCCCGCCAGCGCCAGGAACGCCGGCCATGACGGCGTCGTCCAGTGCCAGGCGGCCAGGGGCGCCGTCAGCAGCATGACGATCAGGCTCTGGTAGAACACGACCGTTGTCGTCTTCTCTCGGCCCGACATCATCTTTACCAGCACGGTGACGCCGGCGAAGGTGACGGTCGAGAGGAGCACGAGTACCGGGCCCAGGCCGAGGGGTACCGCACCGGGCCTGAGCACGATCAGCACGCCGGCAAAGCCCACGAAGATCGCGGCCCAGCGGCGCGCCCGCACCGTCTCGCCGAGAAAGAGCGCGACGCCGATCGTGGCGAACAGAGGCGTGGCGAAGCTAAGCGCCGCCGACTCGTTCAGCGGCATCAGCGTGACGCCGGTGAAGAAGCAGAGCATCGAGGCGTAGTGACAGAGGCCCGAAGCGGCCAGCGGCTTCACCGTCGTGGTCCTGGGCCAGGCGCATTCCTTCCACAGCACGATCGGCGCCACCGTGGCGAAACCGAAGGCGCAGCGGAAGAAGGCGATCTCGAACGGGTGGATGCCGATGTCGCCGAGCGACCGGATCAGCGTGTTGCCGACCGCGATCGTCGTCGCCGATACCGTCATCAAGGAGACGGCGACGATGAGCGGGCTGAACGCGGTCACGTCTTCTCCTGAGCGCGGCGATGCGCGGCGTGCTCGCGATGGGCGATGTAGAGGGTCGAGCCGAAGATCACCGCGGCGCCCAGCCACACCCATTTGTCCGGCACCTCGCCGAAGACGATGTAGGCGAGGATCGCGACGAAAGGCAGCCGCGTGAACTCGAGTGGCAGGATCGCGGACGCGTCGGCGAGGGCGAAGGCGCGGGTGAAGCAGAGCCAGCCCGCGGTGCAGAGCGCTCCCAGTGCCGCCACCATCCCGACCTCGACCGGTGTCGGCGTCCGCCAGTGCCAGAGCGCCAGCGGGAACGTCAGCAGCATCACGATCAGCGTCTGGTAGAAGACCACGGTCGTCGCCTTCTCGGTCCCCGACATCTTCTTCACCAGGAGCGAGACACCGGCGAAGGAGATGTTGGCGAAGAGCACCAGCGCCGCTCCGAGGCTGACCGGCACGGCGCCTGGCCGGAGCACGATCAGCACGCCGAGGAATCCGATGACGATCGCCATCCACCGCCGCGCCCTCACGTTCTCGCCGAGGAAGAGCGCGGCCCCGACCGTGGCGAAGAGCGGTCCCGCGAAGGTCAGCGCGGCGGACTCGTTGAGCGGGACCAGGGTCACGCCGGTGAAGAAGCAGATCATCGCCGTGAAGTGGAACAGGCCCGAGGCCGCGAGCGGCTTTGCCGCCCGGGTACGCGGCCAGCCACGCTCGGCCCAGAAAACCAGCGGTGCCGCGGTCAGGAGGCCGAAGACGCAGCGGAAGAACGCGATCTCGAACGGATGGATGCCGCTGTCGCCGAGGAAGCGGATCAGCGTATTCTGGGCCGCGGTCAGCGCCGCCGCGGTTCCCATCAGAAGGACCGCTTTGAGCAGCGGGCTGAGTCGGATCATGGCTTCGCCTCGGCGCGGCGGGCGATCTGAGCTTCGCGGTGCGAGATGTAGAGCGTCGAGCAGAAGATCACGGCGGCGCCCAGCCACACCCACTGGTCCGGCCGTTCGCCGAATACCAGGAAGGCGATGATGGCGATGAAGGGAAGGCGGGCGAACTCGATGGGCAGGATCGCCGACGCCTCGGCGAGAGCGAAGGCGCGGGTGTAGGCGACCATGCCGAAGGTGCCGAGGATCGCGACCAGCACGACCATGGCGAACCCGAACGGCGACGGCGTGGTGAGCACCGTCGACGCGGGAGTGGTCGTCAGGATCGTGAAGAAGAAGCTCTGGTAGAACACGATCGTCGCAGCCTTGTCGGTGCCGCGAAGCGACCGGAACAGGAGCGTGACGGCGGCGAAGGCGACGGTCGAGAAGACCACGAGCCCGGTGCCGAAGCCGAACGGCACCATGCCGGGCCGGAGAACGATCAGCACGCCGCCGAAGCCGATCATCACCGCGATCCAGCGGCGGGCGCGGACCGTCTCGCCGAGGAAAAGTGCGGCACCGATGGTGGCGAAGAGCGGAGCGGCAAAGCTGAGCGCCGTCGACTCGTTGAGCGGCATCAACGCCACGCCCCAGAAGAAGCTCATCATCGCCGCGACATGGGCGAAGCCGGCGGCGATCAGCTTGGCGACGGCCTGGGGGCGCGGGATCCGACGCTCGCGCCACAGAATCCAGCCGGCGACCATGGCGAAGCCGATGATGCCGCGGATCCAGGCGATCTCGAACGGATGGATGCCGTCGTCGGCGGCGAGCCGGATCGTAACGTTCTGGAATGCGGTCGAGAGCTGCGCCGCCACCATCAAGGTCACGGCCTGCGCCATCGGCGTCACGGCTGTTCTCCGGATGCCTGCCGTCCCGCGGACTCACGGGCGACCACCGCCTCGCGATGCGCGATGTAGAGGGTCGAGGAAAAGATCACGGCGGCGCCGATCCATACCCACTGGTCGGGGATCTCGGCGAACAGGACGTAGGCAAAGACCGCGACGACCGGCAGGCGCAGGAATTCGAAGGGCATCAGTGCGCTGGCGTCGGTCAGCTGGCAGGCACGAAGGAAAGTGAGCCATCCCAGCGTGCCGAGAACGCCATTGGTGATCATCATCGCTGCGGCGAAGCCGGTCGGCATCTCCCAGGTGACGACGGCCGGCGGCACCGAGAACAGGAACGCGTACGCGCTCTGCCAAAGAACCAGCGTCATCGCGCCTTCGCCGCCGATGAACCGCTTGAACATGAGCGTAACGACGGCGCCGAGCGCGGCCGAGAGCAGCACCATGGCGGCACCGAGGCTGACCGGGATGATGCCCGGGCGAAGGATGATCAGGACGCCGACCAGGCCGGCGGCGACGGCGCTCCAGCGCCGCGCCCGCACCGTCTCGCCGAGGAAGAGCGCCGCGCCGACGGTGGCGAACAGCGGCATGGCGAAGCCCAGAGCCGCCGACTCGTTCAGCGGCAGCACGGCGATGCCGTAGTAGCCCGAAAGTGTCGAGGCGACGTGAACGAGGCAGGCGATCGCGATCAAGCCGGCGAAGCGGCTGCGAGGCAGGGAGCGCGCGGTCCAATAGAGGATGATGACGATCGAGACCAGAGCGAAGAGATTGCGGAACAGAACGATCTGGAAGGCGTCCGCGCCGTGATCGGCGGCGAGCCGGATCGTGATGTTCTGCGTGCCGGTGATCAGGATGGTGACCAGCGCCCAGAAGGTGGCGACGACCGAGGAGTTCATCGGCCGCTCTTATTGGATCGAGCCCGGGCGCGACGTGCCGCGACGGCCTCTCGATGGGCGATGTAGAGGGTGGAAGAGAAGATCACCGCCGCGCCGAGCCAGACCCAGCGATCGGGCGTCTCGCCGAACATGAGGTAGGCGAAGAACGCGACCGACGGCAGTTTCACGAACTCGATCGGCTGGATGGCGCTGGCGTCCATCAGCTTGCAGGCGCCGAGGAAGCAGAGCCAGCCGAATGTACCGATGAAGCCGATCGCGGCGAGCGCCAGGAAGATGGGGAAGCTCGGCGTCACCCAGACCCAGGCGCCGCCGGGGGCCGAGAGCACCGTGGCGACCAGGCATTGATAGAAGATCAGGGTCTGCGGGCGCTCGTTGCCGGCGAAGGTCTTGAACATGAGCGTGACCGCCGCCCCCATCATGCACGAGACCAGGATCATCATCGCGCCGAAGCTGACAGGGATGAAGCCGGGCCTGAGGATGATCAGCACGCCGACGAAGCCGGCGGCGACCGCGCTCCAGCGGCGCGCGCGCACGGTCTCGCCGAGAAACAGCGCGGCGCCAATCGTGACGAACAGCGGGGCTGCGAAGGCGAGCGCCGCGGACTCGTTCAGCGGCAACACACTCAGGCCATAAATGAAGGCCAGCATCGACGCGACATGAAGCACGCACGAAAGCGTGATCGGCCAGAACCAGTGAGTCCTGGGGATCCGTCGCGTGGTCACGAGGAGAATCGCGGTGACGGAGATCAGCCCGAAGAGGTTGCGGAACAGCGTGATCTGGAAGGCATCGATGCCGTGGTCGGCGATCACGCGCATCAGGCAGTTCTGCAGGCCGGAAACGGTGGTCGCGGCCAGCATCAGCAAGGTCGCGTGGACGGGGGCGGAAAATCTGGGCATCGGGCCGGGGACGCCCACTCTGACACCGACTCCTGGCAATCGCGAGCGGCGTGTTATCGTTTTCCGCATGTACCGGCGTTTAGCGATTTTGCTGGGGTTTCTGGCACTCCTGCCGGCGGACGCGTTGCGTGCGGCGGAACGGGTCGACCTGGCGCTCGTGCTCGCGGTCGATTCATCCGGCAGCGTCAACCAGCAGCGCTTCGAGCAGCAGCGGAACGGCTATGCCGACGCCCTGGTCTCCAAGCAGGTGCTGGACGCAATCCTCGGCGGCGAGAACCGCCGGATCGCGGTGACCTATTTCGAGTGGAGCGACGGCATCCGGATGGCGCGGCTGATTCCCTGGACGATCATCGACGGAGAGGCCTCGGCGCGCGAGGTTTCCAGGGTCATCCGCACGCATCGCCGCCAGCTCGTCGGCGACACCTGCATCCCGTGCGCCATCGAGGAGGCGATGCAGCAGTTCGAGGACCTCCCCTTCGAGACCGACCGCAAGGTGCTCGACATCTCGGGCGACGGGGAAAGCAACGTCGGCGGCTCGGTCGACGAGGCCCGGGACAAGGCGCTGATCGCCGACATCACGATCAACGGCCTGCCGATCCAGACCTATTACGAGCCGACGCTGGCCGATTACTACGAGAGCCACGTGATCGGCGGGCCGGGCGCGTTCCTGATCGTCGCCAAAGGCTTCGACGACTTCGCCCGCGCGGTCGCGGCCAAGCTCGTCCGCGAGATCGCGGCGCTCCCCGACGCTCTTCGGAACCCTCTCCCGCCCGCGCAGCAGACGGGGCAGGTACGCGCAGCACTTGCTGCGCGATGGGTGGGGGCCGAGCGGCGCGAGGGGCTGCTGGTGGGTGAAGCAAGACCGCGCTGACGCGCGCCCCCCGCCCAGTCTCCCCCGCCGTTCGGTCGGGAGAGGGGTACGATAGGGCTAGCGCCGCTTGGCCAGACGCTCGAGCTCGTTGGCGGCGGCTTCGAGGTTCTTCAGGGTTCGTTCCATCTCGACCCGCTGCAGGGGCGGGATCTTGTAGCTCTCGAGACCGTGGCGAAGGCCGGCGGCGCGCTCGCGGAAGCGCTGCGCCTTGGCGAGATACTGCTCCGGCCCGTCGAGATCGCGCCCGCCCTTGGCTGGACGCTTCATCCACATCGTGCGCTTGCCGGTCATCGGCTGCTCACCTCGACATCAAGACCATCAGCATGATCGTGCCGACGGCGATCCGATACCAGCCGAAAGGCGTGAAACCGTGGCGCGAGATGAAGTCGACCACGAAGCGAACGACGGCCAGGGCCGCCAGGAAGGCGACGACGAAGCCGACGACGATCAGGATACCGCCGTCGAAGCTCAAGTCGTGGCGGTTCTTGAAGAGATCGTAGGTTGCGGCGCCGAGCATGGTCGGGATCGCCAGGAAGAAAGAGAACTCGGCCGCTGCCTTGCGGTCGACGCCCATGAGCAGCGCGCCGAGGATCGTTGCGCCCGATCGCGAAACGCCCGGTATCATCGCGATCACCTGAAAGAAGCCGATCTTGAGGGCGAGCAGCGGCGAGAAGTCCTCGACCCGGTGGACCGCCGCCGTCCGGGGGCGCGCCTCGATCGCGAGGATCGCCAGGCCGCCGAGGATCAGGCTCGCCGAGACCACCCAGGGCGAGAACAGCACCGACTTGATGAAGCCGTGGGCGACCGCGCCGATCGCCGCGGCCGGCAGGAAGGCGATGATGATCGCGGCGGCGAAGCGGCGCGCTCCGGGATCCGAGGCCAGCCCGATCAGCACCCGCCAGAGCCGCGTGAAGTAGACGACGCAGACCGCGAGGATGGCGCCCAGCTGGATGACCACCTCGAACACCTTGCCGGGCGGTCCCTGGAAACCCAGCAGATCCACCAAGAGGATCAGGTGGCCGGTAGAGGACACGGGAACGAACTCGGTCAGTCCCTCGACCAATCCGAGCACGGCGGCAACGACCAGGTTCCAGGTTTCCATCAGGCTCGCCAGATCACGGGAAAAGCGTCGCTGTCCATCGGCCCGCCCGGCGCGGGTGCGCCCGGTTGTGGCGGCGGCGACATGAAGCCGTCGCGAAGCACATAGCGGGCGTCGTCGCCGGTGAAGCGCGCGGCGAAGGCACGCCGGCGGGTCGCAAGCGGATTGCCGGGCGCGCCATGCAAGGTCAGCGCGTGGAAAGCGATGCAGTCGCCGGGTTCGAGATCCCAGGCGAGGAGATCGTAGGCGTTCCGGTTGCCGTCGATGTCCGGCACCTTCTCCTCGCCGGTCGCATTCGCGTGCTCAGTCGAGTCG
>CAZZLX010000212.1:5551-6707 GCA_964655235.1 uncultured Rhizobium sp. | reverse complement strand
GCAGGCGGACTCCGAGCTGGTGGTGATGCGCGCCACCGGCCTCTCCTCCGTCGGCCTCTCGAAGCCCGCCCTCCTGATGACGCTGGGCGCGACCGTCGCCGCCTATTCTCTCAGCCTCTACTTCTCACCGGTCGCACACAGCGCCTTCAAGAACCTGCAGTTCCAGATCCGCAACCAGTTCACCAACGTGCTGCTGCGCGAAGGCGTGTTCACCAACATCGGCGAGAAGATGACGGTCTACATCCGCCAGCGCGAAAGCTCGGGCGAGCTATTGGGCGTGCTGGTGCAGGACGAGACCGACGCCAAGAAGCAGGTGACCATGGTCGCCGAGCGCGGCGCGCTGGTGCGCGGCGAGGACGGCCCGAAGGTCCTGATGGTCAATGGCAACCGCCAGGAGCGCGACGTCGCCTCGGGCCGGCTCTCGATCCTCTATTTCGAGAGCTACGCGCACGACCTCGGCCGCCTGCAGCAGGGCGCGATGCTGCGCTGGCGCGAGCCGCGCGAGCGCTTCATCCACGAGCTGTTCTGGCACGAGGGCAGCCAGATCGACATGGAGCACCACACCGAGCTGATCGCCGAAGGCCACCAGCGGATCGTGACGCCGCTGTTCTGCATCTCGTTCACCTTGATCGCGCTCGCCTCGATCCTCAGCGGCGAATTCTCGAGGCGCGGCCATCTCGGCCGAATCCTGGTCGCCATCCTCGCGGTGATCCTCTGCCAGGCCGCCAATCTCGGCGTGACCTATGCGTCGGTCAGGACGCTCGCCGTTGTGCCGCTGATGTACGCCGTGGCCATCCTGCCAGGCCTCGCCGCGCTTTGGATGATCATCCATCCGCGCCGGCGCGCCATCCCGCGCCTGGCGCCGGCCGAGTAGCATGCGTCTTTCGCGCACCCTCTCGATCTATATCGGCCGCCAGTTCCTCTACTGGTTCGCCTGCGTGTTCCTTGCGCTGCTGGCGCTGACCTTCGTCTTCGACCTGGTCGAGCTCCTCCGCCGCATCGCCGGCCGCCAGCAGGCCGGGCTCGGCATCGTGATCCAGCTGGCGCTGTTCAAGCTGCCGACGATGGCGCAGATGCTGCTGCCCTTCGCCGTGCTGTTCTCGACGATGATGACCTACTGGCGGCTGACGCGGAGCCAGGAGCTGGTGGTCGCCCG
>CAZZLX010000212.1:0-5496 GCA_964655235.1 uncultured Rhizobium sp. | reverse complement strand
GTCCGTGCTGACCCAGCGCTACGAGCAGATCGAGGCGCAGGTCTTCCGCGGCCGCACCAGCCTGCTTGCCGTCTCGGAGTCCGGCCTCTGGCTCCGCCAGATGAGCGACCGCGGCCAGTCGATCATGCATGCGCAGGGCGTCTCGCAGCAGCACATGGAGCTGCTGGACGCGACCGTCTTCCTCTACGAAGGACTCGACAAGTACTCGGGACGCATCGATGCCGCCTCGGCGCGCCTCGAGGAGGGCTCGTGGCTGCTCCGCGACGCGCTGGTCTCGATGGGCGACCGGCCGCCGGTGCGCGAGCCGATCATGCGCATCTCGACCGATCTCACGATCGAGACGATCCAGGACAGCTTCGCCGCGCCGGAGACGATGAGCTTCTGGGAGCTTCCGGCCTTCATCGAGGTGCTGGAGAAGGCCGGCTTCTCGGCGGCGCGCCACCGGCTCCATCTGCACGGCCTGCTCGCCGCCCCCCTCATGCTCTGCGCCATGGTGCTGATCGCGGCGACCTTCTCGCTCCGCATGGTCCGGCGCGGCGGAACGCTGGCGGTCGCCGGCGCCGGCATCTTCGCCGGCTTCCTCGTCTACTTCGCTTCCGACGTGATCTTCGCCCTCGGTCTCTCCGGGCGGCTTCCGGTCGAGCTCGCCGCCTGGACGCCGGCGTCCGTCTCGACGCTTCTCGGTCTCGCCATGCTCCTGCACCTCGAGGACGGCTGATGCGCCTTCTATTCGCCGTTCTCCTTATGGTCGGCATGGCCGCCGGTACGGCCTTCGCCCAGCGCGGCAGCATGCGTCCGAGCAACGAGCCGGTGCTGATCAAGGCCGACCAGCTCACGCATCACCAAGACCTCGGCTCCATCGTCGCGACGGGTAATGTCGAGATCGTGCAGGGCGACCGCATCCTGCTCGCCGACACGGTCACGTACAGCGAGAAGGAAGACAAGGTCACCGCCACCGGCAATGTCAGCCTGACCCAGGCGACCGGCGAGGTGCTGTTCGCCGACTTCATCGAGCTGACCGGCGGCATGCGCGACGGCTACATCGAGAACCTGCGCGCGCTCCTCGCCGACAACAGCCGCCTCGCCGCCAACGCTGCACGCCGCGTCGACGGAAACCGCAAGGAGATGACGCGCGCCGTCTATTCGCCTTGCGACCTCTGCAAGACGGATCTGACCAAGGCGCCTCTCTGGCAGATCAAGGCGATCAAGGTCGTCCACGACGAGGTCGCCCACGACATCGAGTACCAGGACGCCACACTCGAGATGTGGGGCATCCCGGTCGCCTACTTCCCGACGCTGACTCACGCCGATCCGACGGTGAAGCAGCGCTCCGGCCTGCTTGCGCCCAAGCTCGGCCGCTCGGGCGATGTCGGCGTCATCGTCGGCGTGCCCTACTACTGGGCGATCAGCCCGAGCCAGGACCTCACGGTCGAGCCGATCATGTATTCGTCGGATGGCGGCCTCGTCACCACCGAGTATCGTCAACGCTTCGCCAAGGGACGTCTGTCGGTCGCCGGCAGCCTCGGCTATCTCGACGAGCGCGAAGGCGACAAGAAGACCGGCGACCAGACGGTCAAAGGCCATATCGACGCCTCGACCCGCTTCGACCTGACGGACGTATGGCGGAGCGGCGCCGATCTCCGGCGTTCGTCCGACCGCCTCTATCTCAAGCGCTACAAGCTCGGCGATCCGGAGGTGCTGACCAGCCGCGCCTTCGCCGAAGGTTTCTCGGGCCGCGACTACATGTCCTTGAACACCTACGCCTTCCAGGGACTGAGGGCGACCGACGTCCGCGAGCGGTCGCCGCTGCTCGCGCCCTATCCCTACTATTCGTATGTCGGCGAGCCGGGCCGCCACGGCGGCCGCTTCTCGATCGACGCCAGCGCCATGTCGCTGACCCGCGACGTGGGCGCGGACTCGAACCGGCTTGCCATGACCAGCGGCTGGACGCTTCCCTACACCTCACCCGCCGGCGAGATCTATACGCTCCAGACGCTCCTCTATACCGACGGCTACTGGACCGCCGACGTACAGGACCCGACGCGACCCGGCGGCACCTTCGAGGATGGGTTCGCCGGACGCATCGTTCCGCAGATGAAGCTCGAAGGGCGCTACCCCTGGGTGCGGCGCGACAGTGGCTTCAGGACGGTGATCGAGCCGATCGTGGACACGGTGATCAGTCCGGTCGGCGGCAATCCCGACCGCATCCCGAACGAGGACGCGCAGGTCTTCGAGCTCGACGAGACCAACCTCTTTCAGGCCAACCGCTTCGGCGGGTTCGACCGCGTCTCGACCGGGCAACGCATCGACTACGGCCTCAAGGTCGGCTTCTACAGCGATGCCGGCCGCAGCGTCACCGCGCTGTTCGGGCAGAGCTACGCCTTCCAGCGAGACTCCGCCTACGTGCTCGGATCCGGCGTCAACGAGAGCTGGTCGGACTATGTCGGGCGCCTGACCCTCTCGCCGGGTCCGTTCCTCGACCTGATCTACCGGTTCCGGCTGGACGAGGACAACTTCGCGCTCCGCCGCAACGAGATCGGCATCTCCGCCGGTCCGTCCTGGCTCCGCCTCGACAGCTACTACCTGCAGGTCGCGTCCCGTCCGGACGTACCGACGATCGGTCAGCGGCGCGAGCTGGCGACCGTGATCACCGCCCAGCTTTCGACCCATTGGTCGACCCAGGCCCGACTGGTGCGCGACCTCGGCGCGTCGCAGGACAAGAACCGCCTCGCCGGCATCACCTTCAATTATGGCGACGAGTGCTTCACCTTCGCCTTCGACATCACCCGCCGCTACACCACCGACGGGTCGCTCAAGCCGGACACGACCGCCTTCGTCAGGTTGGTGTTCAAGAATCTCGGCCAGGTCGAGGCGCGCGGGCTCGGGTTCTGAGCCTTGCCTCTCCCTGCCCAACCTTGCCTACCCGGGCCGCAAGCAGTAGGTGTCACCCGATGATGCTGGTTCGTCTCGCCCTCCTCGCCGTCCTCGCCCTCGCACCCGCGGCCTGGGCCCAGGACGCCATGCGGATCGCCGCGATCGTCAACGACGAGGCGATCTCGTTCCGCGACCTCGACGCCCGCATCCATCTGGTCCTGGTGTCGAGCAACGTCGGCGACACGCCCGAGAACCGCCGGCGCGCCGCGCCCCAGGTTCTGCGCCAGCTGATCGACGAGCGCCTCCAGTTCCAGGAGGCCAAGCGACTCAACATGGACGTGAGCGAGACGGAAATCGCCGACGCGCTCAAGCGCATCGAGACCGACGCCAAGATGCCGCCGGGCGGGATCGAGGACGAGATCAAGCGTGCCGGCATCCATCGTCCCTCCCTCATCGACCAGATCCGTGCCAGCCTGATCTGGCAGAAGCTGATCCGCCGCCAGGTCGCCCCGCAGGTCCAGGTCGGTGACGACGAGGTCGAGGAGATCTACGCCAGCATCGTCCGCTCGAAAGACCAGCCCGAGCTCCGCATCGCCGAGATCCAGCTCGGTATCGACCGCCCCGACCGCGAGGCCGAGGTACGGCGCTTCGCCGAGCAGCTGATCGAGCAGATGCGCGGTGGCGCCGACTTCGCCGCGCTTGCCCGCCAGTTCTCGGAGGGATCGAGCGCCGCGACCGGCGGCGAGATCGGCTGGGTGCTGCCGACCCAGCTCGACGACACGATCGAGCGCGAAGTCTCGAAAGCTCAGCCCGGCGCTATCGTCGGTCCGATCCGCACCGTCTCCGGCTTCAGCATCGTGAAGCTGATGGAGCGCCGCCTGCTGCAGGGCCCCGGCTCGGAAGACACCGTCGTCAACCTGCGCCAGGCACTGTTCCCGATCTCCGGCGACGAGGCCGCCGCGCGCCAGCGCGCCGCGGCGATGACCGAGGCCAAGGCCTGTCCCGACTTCGAGAAGATCGCCGAGGAGCAGAAAGCGGTTAAGCCCTACAGCCTAGGCCGCCTGAAGGTCAGCGAGCTAAACAACGCGATCAAGCCACTGGTCGCGGCGATCGACGCCGGCAAGATGAGCGCGCCGACCAAGATCGCCGACGTCATCGTCGTCTTCATGGTCTGCGACAAGACCGAGCAGGAGGCCACCGGAATCCCGAAGCGGGAGGAGATCCGCGAGCAGGTGTTCCGCAGCAAGCTCTCGATCGTCTCGCGCCGCTATCTCCGCGACCTCCGCCGCGCCGCCTACCTGGACTTCCGCACGTGACATCCGCCCTGGCGTTGACCATGGGCGAGCCTGCCGGCATCGGCGGCGAGATCGCCCTGATGTCGTGGTCGAAGCGCGCCGGCGGTGTCCCGCCCTTCTTTGTCCTCGACGACCCCGGGCGCCTGGAGGCGCTCGCCGCGAAGATCGGCCTTCCGGCTCCGATCGCCGCGATCGCCAATCCCGAGGAAGCCGCCGCCCGCTTCGCCGACGCGCTGCCGGTCCTGCCGGTGAAGCTCGCCAAGACCTCGACGCCGGGCACGCTCGACCCGGCCAATGCCGGCGCGGTACTGGAGGCGATCCGCCGTGCCGTCGATCTCGTGCGCGCGGGCCGAGCCCGGGCGGTCGTGACCAACCCGATCCACAAGCACGCGCTCTACCAGGCAGGCTTCAACCATCCAGGCCATACCGAGTACCTGGCCGAGCTCGCCAGCGAGAACGGCCGCACGCCGACGCCGGTGATGATGCTGGCCTGCCCCGAGCTCAAGGTCGTGCCGGTCACGATCCATCTGGCGCTCAAGCGCGCAATCTCCGACCTGACGTCCGAGATGATCGTCGAGACCGGCGAGATCCTCGCCCGCGACCTGAAGACCCGCTTCGGCAAGACGAACCCGCGGATCGCGGTCGCCGGCCTCAACCCGCATGCCGGCGAGAGCGGCGCACTCGGCAAGGAAGACGACGAGATCGTCCGCCCGGCGGTCGAGGCGCTTAAGAAGCTCGGCATCGATGCGACCGGGCCCTGGGCTTCGGACTCGATGTTCCATGCCGATGCCCGCGCCACATACGACGCGGCGCTCTGCATGTACCACGACCAGGCGCTGATCCCGATCAAGACGCTGGACTTCCACGGCGGCGTCAACGTGACGCTCGGGCTTCCCTTCATCCGGACCTCGCCCGATCACGGCACGGCCCTCGACATCGCGGGAACCGGCAAGGCCAACCCGGCGAGCCTCATCGCGGCGCTCAGGCTCGCCGACGCGATGGCGGAGAGCAGCGCTGGCCGAGCTTGAGGCGCTGCCGCCCTTAGGCGAGGTCATCCGCCGTCATGGTCTCCAGGCGGTCAAGGCCCTCGGCCAGAACTTCCTTCTCGACCTCAACCTGACCGGCAAGATCGCGAGGTCGGCCGGCGATCTCGGCAGCGGCACCACGATCGAGATCGGGCCGGGTCCTGGTGGCCTTACGCGCGCGCTCCTGCTGGCGGGAGCCAGGAAGGTCGTTGCGATCGAGCGCGACCGTCGCGCGATGCCGGGACTGGCCGAGATCGCCGCGGCCGCCGGCGGGCGGCGGGACGTGGTCGAGGGCGACGCGC
>CAZZLX010000211.1:0-6724 GCA_964655235.1 uncultured Rhizobium sp. | reverse complement strand
TCTGCGACGAGCCGGTCTCGGCGCTCGACGTCTCGATCCAGGCGCAGATCCTGAATCTGCTCGCCGACATCCAGGCGCAGTTCGGCCTGGCCCTCCTGTTCATCTCGCATAATCTCGGCGTCGTCCGTCACGTCAGCCACCGGATCGCGGTGATGTATCTCGGCCGCCTGGTCGAGCTCGCCTCCGAAGAGTCGCTGTTTGAGCGTCCGCTGCACCCCTACACGTCGGCGCTGATCGCCGCGGTGCCGGAGCCCGATCCCGCCACGCGCGGCCGGCTCGCGGTCCTTCCGGGTGAGATCCCGAGCCCGCTCAATCCGCCGCCGGGATGTCCGTTCAACACCCGCTGCCCCAAGGTCGAGGCCCGCTGCCGCGCCGAGCTGCCGGAGTTTCGTGAGGTCGAGGCCGGACGTTGGGTCCGCTGCCACTTTCCGGGATGATGGATCGATGATCGTCGAACGCACGCAGTATTACGCCAAGCCCGGACGGGCCGCCGAGATCCTCGCCAACCGGCGCGAGGCGAGCCGCATCCGCGTCTCGCTCGGCCTTTCCGCCGGCACCATCTATGCCAAGAAGGGCGGCGACGGGCCCGACGTCACCTGGGAATGCAGCTTCCCCGACGAGGCCGCGCACAAGGCGGACCTCGCCGCCCGCGACAAGAGCCCGGAGTTCGAGAAGATCCGCGCCAAGCAGCGCGACGCCCTCGCGCGCTTCGAGCGGCATGTCGAGACGCGCGACGTCGACGGCCCGGACTGGTGGGGCGACGTCTCGCTCGACGGCCACCCGGTCGTGCCGACCGAGCACACGGTCAAGAGCGGCAACCTGGAGCTCAAGGGTTATCTCTACGTCCCGCCGGGCAAGGGACCGTTCCCCTGCGTGATGCTGAACCACGGCAGCGGCATGAACCAGGGGACGCTCGACGTGTCGCGGCCCGGCACCGCGTCCTGGCTCATGAGCTGGGGGATCGCCTCGTTCCTCACCCATCGCCGGGGATACGGCAATTCGCCCGGCACGCCCTGGCGCGATGACTGCCCTGCGCCGTTCGGCACCGATGAGTACGATGACCAGCTCGCCCGCCGCCTCGACGCCGAGAGCGACGACGTGCTGGCGGCGCTCGCCTACGTCAAGACGCTGCCCCAGATCGTCGCCGGCCGCATCGGCGTGATGGGCTCCTCCTTCGGCGGCACCAACACGCTGCTTGCGGCCTCCAAGTCCGATCAGTTCCGTTGCGCCGTCGAGTTCGCGGGTGCGGCGATGAACTGGGACAGGACGCCGAAGCTCCGCGACCTCATGACCAGGGCCGCACACAAGGTGACCTGCCCGATCTTCTATATCCAGGCGGCCAACGATTATTCGATCCGCCCGACGATCGAGCTCGGCGACTCCCTGAAGAACAGCGGCAGGACCTTCCTGACCAAGATCTTCCCGGCGCATGGCTTCAACAACAACGAGGGGCACCTGCTGGAAAGCACCGGTCAGCTCCGCTGGGGCCCCGACGTGCGTCGCTTCTTCGAAAGGTGGCTTTGAGATGAAGGGCGTTTGGCTCGAGGACCTGACCTGGGTCGAGGCTGGCGAGAAGTTCGAGGCCGGCTGGCCGGTGGTGATACCGATCGGCGCCCGCGCCAAGGAGCACGGCCATCACCTGCCGCTCAAGACGGACTACCTGCTCGCGCGCGAGCTCGGCCAGCAGGTGGCGAACGCGTTGCCCGTCGTCGTCGCCCCGGTGGTCGACTTCGGCTACTACCCGGCCTTCGTGAACTATCCCGGCAGCCAGAACCTGCAGGCGGATACGTTCATCAACCTGCTGACCGACTTGATCGGCAACTTCATCGACCACGGCGTGACCAGCATCGCCGTCATCAACACCGGCGTCTCGACCGAGGCGCCGCTCCGCATCGCCGTTCGCGACATCTACGAGGACCGCAAGGTCCGGGTCATCACCACCGACATCCGCATGCTGGGCGGCGCCACACGGCCGCTGATGAAGCAGAAGATGGGCGGTCACGGCGACGAGCACGAGACCTCGATGATCCTCGCGATCGAGCCCAAGTCGGTGAAGATGCACCTGGCGCGGACCGACTACGGCAACGCGCTGTCGGAGCCGAAGACGGTCTTCTACGTGCCGACCGTGTTCGACGGCCGCAAGGACTCCGGCCCCGACTACAGCATCACCGGCGTCCGCGGCGATCCCTCGCTCGCGACGCCAGAGAAGGGCCGGAAAATCATCCAGGCGATGGCGAAGGAACTGGTCGAGGGCCTGCAGGCGCATTTCCCGGATGCATTCCGGCCGAGGCCCCAGAAGCCGAAGGCAGCACCGCGCCGTCAGCGCGGGACTGCGCCCAAGCGTCGGCGATGAGCGACGCCGACGTCATCGTCGTCGGTTTCGGTTTCGCCGGCGGCATCACCGCGATCGAGGCGTCGGATGCCGGCGCCAAGGTGATCCTGCTCGAGAAGATGCCCGACCCCGGCGGCATCTCGGTCTGCTCGGCCGGCGGCATCCGCGTCGCCAAGGACGCGAAGAAGGCGCTCGCCTATCTGGAAGCCACCAACGGCGGCACGACGCCGACGCCGGTGCTGCAGGCCCTGGCCGAAGGCATGACCGATATCGGCGCCTACATGAAGAGGCTGGGCGACGCGGTCGGCGGCGTGGTGGTCGAGCGTCCGGCTGAAGGCAATTATCCGTTCGACGGCTACGACACCTTCGGCTTCTCCAACGTCGAGGACATTCCCGGCACCGACATCGCCAAGGCCTTCCCGCATGTGCGCGGCAATCCGGCGGGTGCCCGCATGTTCAAGGTCGTGCTCGACAACGTCATGAAGCGGCCGATCGACGTGCGGCTCTGCACGCCCGTCCGCCGGCTGATCCGGGAAGGCGGCAAGGTCGTCGGCGTCGAGACCGAGAAGGGGCCGCTTCGGGCGAAGCGCGCGGTGGTCTTGACCACCGGCGGCTTCGAGGCCGACCACGAGATGCAGACGCAGTTCTGGCAGCTGAAGCCGGTGCTGTCGGCGGCCGTCACCTGCAACACCGGCGACGGCATTCGTATGGCCCAGTCGGTCGGCGCCTCGCTCTGGCACATGTGGCACTTCCACGGCTGCTATGGCTTCCGCCATCCGGATCCGAAGTACCCCTATGGCATCCGCCTCAAGCGGCTTCCGGACTGGCTCCCGGGCAAGGGCGCCCGCGGCGACGTGACGATGACCTGGATCGTCACCAACCGCGCCGGCAAGCGCTTCATGAACGAATATCACCCCTATCTCCAGGACACCGGCCACCGGCCGATGGATCACTACGAGCCGGAGATGCAGGACTATCCGCACGTTCCGGGCTTCCTGATCTTCGACGAGGTAGGCCGCAAACGCTATCCGATCGGCGCGCCGACCTACAACGACCGCAACGTCTCCTTCTCCTGGAGTCGGGACAATCTGACCGAGGTCGGCCTCGGCATCCTCAAGCGCGCGGACTCGGTCGAGGAGCTGGCGCGGCAGATGAGCACCAACGCGACCGTGCTCGCCCGCACGCTCGCCGACTGGAACCAGTACTGCGCCGCCGGTCACGACGCCGAGTTCGGCCGCCCGCCGTCTTCGATGATCCCGATCTCGAAGCCGCCGTTCTATTGGGGCGAGGTCTGGCCGGTGGTCTCGAACACGCAGGGCGGCCCCGCGCATGACGCGCGACAGCGCGTGCTCGATGCCTTCGGCGATCCTATCCCCGGACTTTATGCCGCCGGCGAGCTCGGCAGCGTCTTCGGGCACCTTTACATGTCCGGCGGAAACCTCGCCGAATGCTTCATCGGCGGCCGCATCGCCGGTCGCGAAGCCTCCCAAGCCTGACGGGGACGAGCATGGTCGATCTCTACAAGGACAACCTCGGTTATTTCTTCCGGGACTCGGTCAAGAAGTTCCCGAACAAGGTCGCGCTGATCGACCTGTCCAGCGCGAAGCCGCGCGAGGTCACCTACGCTGAGCTCGATCGCCGCCACGACCAGTTCGCCGCCCTCCTTCATCAGTTGGGCCTCAAGCCCGGCGACCGCATCGCGATGTCGGTCAGCAACCGCTTCGAGTTCGTCGAGATCATGTACGGCGCGATGCGGGCGGGCATCGTGCCGGTGCCGCTCAACACCAAGCTCGGCGCCGACACGATCGAGTTCACGATCCAGAATGCCGGGTGCGTCGCCGCCGTGATCGAGCCCTCGGCCAACGCGCATATCGCCGGCATCGTCGACAGGCTCGGCCTCAAGGTGAAGCTCGCCTTCGATCCCGTGCCGAAGGGCTGGATGAACTACGAGCACGCGCTGGGCGGCGCGCCGGCGCGCTTCGATCCGCCGAAGCTCAAACCCGACCACCCGTCGTTCCTGCCCTACACCTCGGGCTCGACCGGAAAGCCCAAGGGCGTGGTGCTGACCCATGCCGGCCAGCTCTGGTGGATCCGCGCGCTGCAGAAATATTGGCCAGGCGATCCCAGCAACCGTGCGCTCGCCGCGGTGCCGCTCTATCACAAGAACGCCATGGCGGGCGCGATCAAGCCGATGCTGAACTATGGCGGCTCGGTGGTGATCCTGAACGGGTTCGAGCCGCGCCGCTTCCTGCAAGTGCTGTCCGAGTACAAGTGCAGCCATGCCGGCGGCGTGCCGGCGGTCTTCACGCTGCTCCTGCAGCAGAAGGACCTGATCAAGAGCCTCGACTTCTCGAACCTGAAGTCCCTGAAGATCGGTTCGGCGCCGACGCCGAAGGAGCTGATGGACGCGGTCGAGGAGGCGTTCGGCATCCCGGTCGCCGAGAGCTACGGTCTCACCGAAGGCGGCCCGGTGATGATCGGCCCGCGCCTCGACGGGAAGCCCGCGCCGCATGGAAGCTGCGGCGTCGTCTGGCCGGAAGGCGAGGTGAAGCTGGTCGGCACCGACGGCCAGGTCAGCGAGAGCTACGGCGAGCTGTGGGTCAAGAACCCTGGCGTCACGCCCGGCTACTACAACCTGCCGGAGGTCAACAAGCAGCGGCTGGTCGACGGCTGGCTCAAGACCGGAGACCTCTTCGCCAAGGATGCGGAGGGCTTCTTCTATTTCAAGGGCCGCACCGACGACATGTTCAACAGCGGCGGCGAGAACGTCTATCCGCTCGAGGTCGAGAACCTGCTACTGAAGCACGACGCGGTCGCCGACGTCTCGGTCGTGCCGGTGCCGCACACGATCAAGGGCGAGGTCCCGGTCGCGATCGTGGTGAAGGCGAAGGGGATCGAGGCCGACGAGCAAGCGCTGAAGTCGTTCTGCCTCTCGAACGGCCCCGCCTATGCGCATCCACGCCGGGTATTCTTCGAGGACACCCTGCCGCTGAACGGCGCCGGCAAGACCGACCGCAAGCTGGTCAAGGAACGCGTGATGTCGCTGCTCGGAGGCAACCCACTCGGCGGCAGCTGATGCGCCCGGCGGCGCTCGCGGTCGTCGCCGCGCTCCTCGTCGCACCTGCGCTTGCCGCCGATCTCAGGCCGCGCGGCTATGCGTTGATCCCGCCGGAAGCCGCGGCGACGCTCTCGTCCTTGCCGGCAAGCGCGGCTCGCGCGGCCGCCTTGCGCGCCGCCGACCGCGTGGCGACCCGTTCGCCTCAGGCAATGGCTCGCGTCCACGTCGAGGGGACGCTGCCGGGACAGGGCATCTACGACCAGAGCGCGGAGGCGCTGAGAGATCTTCCGGCAGCGCGCGATCTCGCGCTGGCATTCAGGCTCACAGGAGACGCGCGCTACGCCGAGGCGTCGGTGCATCTGGTGGCATCCTGGATCGGAACCTATCAGGTCGCTTTCAATCCGATCGACGAGACCGGCTTCGACATGCTGATGGTCGCCTGGGATCTGCTGGCGCCCGAGCGTCGCGCGGGTCTGGAGGACGGGTACGGCCGAATGCTCCAGGCCTTCGCGCGAGGATATCTCGATCACCCGCTCAAGGGTCAGACCGCGGTCAACAACTGGAACAGCCATCGGGTGAAGCTGATCGTGCTCGCCGCGTTCGGCCTCGGCGATCCGGCGCTCATCGCCGAGGCGCGCGCCGCTTATGCATCGCAGCTTCGCGCCAACATCCGCGCCGACGGCAGCACCGTCGATTTCGAGCTGCGGGATGCGATCCACTACGTCATCTACGATCTCGAGCCGTTGTCGGTGGCTGCTCTTGCTGCCCGGCAGCACGGACAGGACTGGGTCGGCGAGGGCGACGCGGCGCTGGTCCGCGCCCTTGCATGGCTCGAGCCGTATGCAGCTGGTGCCAAGACGCACCAGGAGTTCGCCAATACCCGGATCACGTTCGATCGCACGCGCCGCGATGCCGGCGTCAAAGGCTTCGAAGGGATTTTCGATCCGAAGAAGGCTCGAACCGCGATGGCGTTGGCGGCACGTCTCGATCCGCGCTTCGTCGTGACCGCGCGGGCGATGCGTACCGAGCCCTGGCAAGACGCCTGGCTCGAGCTTCTGATCCCGATCAGATAGGGCGCCCCCTCCCGCCTGTGCGGGAAGGGGCGCGACACGTCACTTCTTTTCGATGTTCCAAAGCGCCAGAACGTTGGTGCGGAGCACGCCGTCGAGGTTCTTTCGCCACGCCGAGAGACGCTCGTACTGGCCGAGCGGGACATAGGGCACGACCTCCCAGAGCCGGCGATGCAGCGCTTCGAGCGCGGCCTTCTGGTCGGCCTCGGTGGTCGCGCGGAGATAGCGGTCGCGGAGCTTGTCGGCCTGCTCGTCGCATGGCCA
>CAZZLX010000210.1:0-6725 GCA_964655235.1 uncultured Rhizobium sp. | reverse complement strand
CCAAGCTCGAGTTCGTGCTGCGGGACGCCATCGGCCGCGACTGGCAGTGCGGCACGCTGCAGGTCGACTTCGTCATGCCCGAGCGCCTGGATGCGAGCTATATCGGCGAGGACGGCCAGAAGCACCGGCCGGTCATGCTGCACCGGGCGATCTTAGGATCGTTCGAGCGCTTCATCGGCGTGCTGATCGAGCACTATGCCGGCCGCTTCCCGATGTGGCTGGCGCCGGTACAAGCGGTTGTGGCCACGGTCACCCAGGACGGCGACGCCTATGCCAAGGACGTCCTGGCCGAGCTGAAGAAGGCTGGCCTCAGGGCCGAGATCGATCTCCGCAACGAGAAGATCAACTACAAGGTCCGCGAGCATTCTCTGGCCAAGGTCCCGGCCCTGCTCGTCGTCGGCAAGAAGGAAGCGGAAGGGCGTACCGTCGCGCTCCGCCGTCTCGGCGGCAATGCGCAGGAAGTCCTTGCGCTGGCGGATGTCGTCCATAAACTTAAAGAGGAAGCGGCCGCCCCGTCGAGCTGACGGGCGGCCGTTCTCAACTGAACCCAGGAGACTCGTAGATACCCCCCAGACCCCCCCTGGACGCAGCGCCGTCCCGTGAAGGCCCTCGCGTCAACGATGAGATCCGGGCGCTCCGCGTCCGCTTGATCAACGATCGCGGCGACATGGTCGGCGTCGTCAGCCTCAACGAAGCGTTGCAGGCCTCCATGGACGCCGGTCTCGATCTGGTCGAAATCTCGCCCCAGGCCGAGCCCCCCGTCTGCAAGATCCTCGACTACGGCAAGTTCAAGTACGAGGAGCAGAAGAAGAAGAACGAGGCGCGCAAGAAGCAGCGCATCATCGAGATCAAGGAGGTCAAGCTCCGGCCCGGCATCGACGATCACGACTACGACGTCAAGATGCGCTCGATGGTCCGGTTCCTCGACGAGGGCGACAAGGTCAAGGTGACCATGCGCTTCCGCGGCCGCGAGATGGCGCACCAGGAGCTCGGCATGGAGGTCCTGATGCGGGTGAAGACCGATCTCGACGAGAAGTCGAAGATCGAGCAGATGCCCCGCATGGAAGGCCGCCAGATGATCATGGTCCTGGCGCCGAAGTAAGGCGGCTCCAGGCTTGAAGTTTCCCGAAGGGCCCCCTCGCCGGGGCCCTTCGTCGTTTCGGGGGATCATTCAGGGCGTGCGCCGGATCACACCGTGCGGTCCCTCACAGGGTGAGGCCGGGCACAGATCCCGGATCGATGGCGGGAAAGAATGGGCCATCGAATCCGCACGGAGACGGCCCATGCAGCAGGTTCTCGCCTCGTCGATGCATCCCGCGCTCGCCGCTTTCACCCACATCCAGCCGGCCATCAATCCGGCGTCGGAGACCGAGAGGCCGGCCCTCGGCCGGAGGCTCCCCCGTTCCGACCGCCCGATGCGTCTCCACCCGGCCCAGGCGGCAGCGCCCGGCCCGACCTTCCTGGATCACCTCCGTCGTCTAACTTAAAATTTTAGCTAAATGTGAATTGGCGAGATCCCTCCAAACGGCCTATCGTATGGCCGTCGTTGGGTGACTCATCGTGCGGGGGCACGCCGAATGTTCAGGAATTTGCACGCGGCCAGCATCATGGCCGTGTTCGTCGTCTCGTTGTGCGTGTCGGGGATCGCGTCCGCGCAGACCGCCAATATCAGCATCAACGACAACCGCAAGCCGGCGGGCCGCCTCGAAGGCAGCACGCTGACGCTGGCGCTCCAGACCGGCACCGGGACCTGGCGCTTCGATGGCGACGACAAGCCGGGCCCGCAGATGCAGGCGCTCGGCGAGGTCGGCGGTCCCTTGCAGATTCCTTCGCCGGCGATCCGCGTGCCGGCCGGGACCGAGGTCAAGCTCACCATCCGCAACGCCGAAGGCGACGGCCCGCTTTACATGCACGGTCTCTATGACCGGCCGGCCGCCGGCGACGCGGTCGTCACCGTGGCACCCGGCGAGACCAAGGCGGTCACCTTCAGGCTCAGCACCCCCGGCACCTACTATTATTGGGGCGCCCGTACCGACAAGCCGATGTCGTCGCGCATGGGCGCGGACTCGCAGCTCTCCGGCGCGATCGTCGTCGATCCGGCCGGCGCCAAGCCCGATCCCAAGGAAGAGATTTTCGTCATCACCGAGTGGCTGGACGCCTATCGCACCAACGGCGCGCCGGTGTTCTCAGCCGCGCTCGCGGTGATCAACGGCCGCTCGTGGCCGGTGAACCAGCGGCTCACCTACACCCAGGGCGAGCCGGTCAAGTGGCGCTGGATCAACGCGTCGATGGAAGACCACCCGCTGCATCTTCACGGCTTCTACTTCCGCGTCGACAGCCGCGGCGACGGGCTTTCGGACAAGCTGTACCCGCAGGGTCCCGAGCGCGACATGGTGGTGACCGAGCAGGTGATGACCGGCGAGACCATCACCACGACCTGGGTCCCGAGCCAGCCCGGCAACTGGATCTTCCACTGCCACAACCCTTATCACATGCGGCAGCACTTCCCCTTCGAGCTGCTGCAGTCGAAGGCGTTCCCGCTGCGCGCCGCGCCGGAATTCTTCACCGCGCTCGCCTCGACGCGCGAGATGGCGGGCATGGTGCTGGGCGTCACCGTCAAGCCGAAGGACGGGCCGCGCTACAATCCGCGCACGCCCGAAGGACGGCGCAAGATCGACATGACGGTCGAGGCGACGCCGGAGACCACCGACCAGGTTCCGTCGCTCCGCTACGTCGTCGACAACGACCGCCGTCCGGAGGCGCTGACGCGCGCCGCCGGACCGCTGCTGGTGCTGACCCAGAACGAGCCGACCCAGGTCACCATCCGCAACCGGATGAAGGAGATGACCACCGTGCACTGGCACGGCATCGAACTCGAGTCCTACTTCGACGGCGTCGGCGAATTCGGCGGCGATCCGAAGCGGGGCCGGGCGCCGATGATCCACGCCGGCCACGATTTCACCGCGAAGTTCACGCCGCCGCGCGCCGGAACGTTCATGTATCACACGCACATGGTCGAGGCGGAGCAGGGCGAAGGCGGACTCGCCGGCCCGATCGTCGTGCTCAAGCCGGGCGAGAAGTTCGATCCCAGCCGCGACCACGTGATCATGGCGACGCCGGCCCGCAACTTCGCCGACCAGGGCCGCGTACTGCTGATCAACGGCGTCGGCACGCCCGAGCCAATCGAGGTCGTCGCCGGACAGAAGCATCGCCTTCGCTTCATCAATCTGCACAGCTTCGAGACCGGGCTCACCGCCGAGCTCAAGGAAGGCTCGACCTTCGCGGTCTGGAAGCCGCTGGCCAAGGATGGCCGCGACCTGCCGGCAAGCCGCCAGACCGACCGCGCGGCGCGCCAGATGGTCAGCATCGGCGAGACGTACGATTTCGAGTTCGTCGCCAAGGCCGGCGGCGAGTACCGGCTCGAGATGACCAACCCGCGCTTTAACAAGGTGTGGACCACGATCCCGATCCGCGTCGTCGCGGCGCCGACGAAGCGTGCCGAGCTTGTCCCGCCAAGCGGCATCAAGCCGGAGACGAGCTGGTGGTCGCCCCTCGCCTCGTTGCTGCCGTCCATGCCGCAAAGGGCATCGGCGCCGGCGATCCCGCCGATGCCGTCAGCCGACGGCTTCTTCGAAGCCGCCTGCCTGCCGCAGACGAAGTCCTGAGGCGCGATCAGCCGATAGAGGATCGGGCGCCGCGGGTGCTATGGTGCCGGCATGGCCAATGAACGCCGCCTATCGGTCAAGCGGCTGATCCTCTTCGTGTTCCTGCCGCTCGTGCTGCTGATCGGCGCGGCGGTCGGAGTCATGACCTCGGGGCTGCTGAAGGGCGACAAGCCCGACGAGCCGCCACCGCCTCCCAAGGTGGACCTGACCAAGCTGCCCGGCGGCTATGTCGATGTGCCCGACCTGATCATCAACATGCGCGGCGCCGACGGCACGCCGCGCCTGCTGATCATGCAGGTGACGATGCATCTCGAGCTCGCCGACAACCGTCCGCTGGTGCAGGCGGAGCTTCCCAAGGTGCAGAGCGCGCTGATCCTGTTCCTGCGGAAGCAGAACCCGGACGACCTCTATACGGCGGCATCGGTCGAGGTGCTTCGCCAGCAGATGGAGAAGCTCGCCTCCGACGCGATCAAGCCGCAGAAGCTGACGGGCCTGACCATCGGCCGGATGCAGATCCGCTGAGATAACCGGACTGTGTTGTGCGCCGGCGGGGCGCCGCGGCTAGGATCCGCACCTTCCTTTCCCAGCCAAGGTGTCCGGTGACGTCGATTCTGGTTTCGGCCTCAAGTCGCTTCATCGTCACTGCGCTCTTCTTTCTCTTCGGCTTCAGCGCGCTGATCTACCAGACCGTGTGGCAGCGGCTGCTCGGCCTGTTCGGCGGCTCGGACACGGTCTCCGCCTCGCTCGTGGTGAGCGCCTTCCTCGCCGGTCTCGGCATCGGCAGCCTCGCCGCCGGCCTCTTCGCTGACCGGCTCTCGCGCCGGCGCGCGCTCCTGCTCTTCGCCCTGGTCGAGATCCTGATCGGCGCCTATGCCGCGGTCTCCATCCCGCTGTTCCACGACGTGCTGCTCGGGATGCTGATCGAGCTGTCCCGCTCGCGCACACTCACCTTCGCCGCTGCCTTCTTGGCCCTCCTGGTGCCGACCGTCCTGATGGGCCTGTCGCTACCGCTGCTCGCCCGCGCGCTGGTCTCGGACATGGACAAGGCGGCCGGGCGCATCTCGGTCCTTTACGGCATCAACACGCTGGGCGCCGGCATCGGCGCCCTGGCCGCCGGTCTCTGGCTGATCGGCACCTTCGGTTACTGGCCGGCGGTCCTGTGGGGCGCCGCCTGCAACGGCCTCGTCGGGCTCGGCGCGCTCTTTGCCGCCGGGTCGCGCAGCATCGCCGAGGACGAGGCGGAGGCCGAAGGCACGGCACCTGTCGACGCCGCGTCCGGCTCGCGAACGGTCCGCATCTGGTGCGTGCTGGTCTTCGCCTCGGGCATGCTGGCGGTAGCGCTCCAGGTCACCTGGTACCGCCTGATCGGCACGATGCTTCAGGGCAACGCCTACGGCTTCCCCTACATCCTCGGCCTGCTGCTGATCGGCGACGCGATCGGGCTCTTCGTCGGCGCGCGCCTCGTCGCCCGCGTCCGTGATCCGCGATCCCTGTTCATCCAGCTGCAGTCATGGATGGTGCTGGTCGCGGTGCTAGGTATCCTGGGCCTCTACTGGATCATCGACTCGGGCGACCTCCAGCGCCTCCTCGTCAATGTCGACCGTTTCGCGCTGCCGGCCGCGAATGCCGTCACGATCTGCATCGTCACCGTGCTGCTGGTCGTGCCGGCGAGCGTGCTTTTCGGCCTGACCTTCCCGCTGGCACAGCGCGCCGTGCAGACCGACCCGCATCTGGTCGGCCATCGGGTCGGCATGATCCAGCTCGCCAACATCCTGGGCAACAGCCTCGGCGGCCTGATCGCCGGCCTCGTCCTGCTCCGCCTCTTCGGTACCGCGGGCACGCTCGCGGTCCTGCTCGCCGCCGGCGCGCTCTTCGCGTTGCTGCTCACGCAGCAGCAGCCCAACCGCCGAGCCGGTCCGGCGCTCGCCGTCGCCGCGGGCGTGGGCATTCTGCTGGTGCCGACCAACGAGGAATTCTGGTCGCAGCTCCACGGCGTGAACGCCCGGCAGACGGCTTATGTCGCGGAGGATCACACCGGCCTCGCCGTACTGCGGCGGTTCGAGAACGGCTTCCATCGGATGTACATCCAGGGCCATTCGCAGAGCTGCCTGCCGGTCTGCACCGTGCATGCCTTCCTGGGCGCCCTCGGGCCGCTCGTGCATCCCTCGCCGCAGTCGGTGCTGGTCGTCGGCGTCGGCGCCGGCGGTACGCCATACGCGGCCGGCGCCAATCCCGGGACCCGGACGGTACGTGCTGTCGAGATCGTTGCCCCGGTGCTGACCTTGATCGACCGCTTCGCCGCCTTCGACGGCCGCTTCGGCATGAGGCGACTCAAGGAGGACAAGCGCTTCGAGATCGTCGTCGGCGACGGCCGCCACGACTTGTTCCTCGCCGGCCGCGCCTACGACGTGATCGAGGCCGACGCGATTCTGCTGCACACAGCCTTCAGCGGCCTCCTCTACTCGCGCGAGTACTTCCAGAAAGTGCGCGAGCATCTGGCGCCGGGCGGCATCGCCGTACAGTGGGCGCCGACCGAGCGCACGATCAGCACCTTCCGCACCGTGTTCCCGCACGTGATCTATGCGGCACCGGCGCTGCTCGGCAGCAGCTCTCCCATTCCCTACGATCCCGCGGCGCTGGCGCGGCGCATCGAGGAGCCGGCGATCCGCGAGCACCTGCGCGCCGCCGACGTGAACCTCGACGAGCTACGCGCCTTCATTCAGGGGCGGACGCCTGTGGTGTGGGCGGAGACCGGATCGGCCACCGACATCAACTCCGACCTCTGGCCCCGGGACGAATACTGGCTCAACAACCGCCACACGCCGACGTACTGACTAGCGGAACGCCGGCTCGTCGAAGCTTCTGAGCTTGCGAGAATGCAGGTCCCGCACACCTTCGGCGCGCAGGATGTTGATGGTCTCGATGCCGATGGTCAGGTGCTGGCTGATGCGCTCGCGGTACATCGCGTTCGCCATGCCGCGGAGCTTGATCTCGCCGTGGAGGGGCTTGTCGGAGACGCACAGCAGCGTTCCGTAGGGCACCCGCAGCCGGAAGCCGTTG
>CAZZLX010000209.1:0-6733 GCA_964655235.1 uncultured Rhizobium sp. | reverse complement strand
CCTGATCGAGACCTGCCAGGACCCGCTGCAGCTGAAGGCGGCGGTCAACGGCGCAAAGCGCGCGATCGCCGAAGCCGGCATCGATCTGCCGATCATGACCACGGTCACGGTCGAGACGACCGGCACGCTGCTGGTCGGCACCGACATCGCCGGTGCCGCCACGATCGTCCGTGCGCTCGACGTGCCGGTCATGGGGCTCAACTGCGCGACCGGCCCGCAGGAAATGGCGGAGCACGTGCGCTGGTTGGCCGAGAACTGGACCGGTCCGATCGCGGTACAGCCGAACGCCGGCTTGCCCGAGCTCGTCGATGGCAAGACGCATTACCCTCTGACGGCGCAAGAACTGGCGACCTGGCACGAGCGCTTCGTCACCGAGGACGGCGTTTCGTTCATCGGCGGCTGCTGCGGGACCGCGCCGGTGCACACACGCGCGGTCGATGCGATGCTTCGCAAGCTTGATGCGAAGCGGCCGGCGCCGCGCAAGCGCTCGGTCTTCTGGGTGCCAGCGGTGGCCTCGCTCTACGGACAGGTGGCCCTCCGCCAGGAGAACGCCTATTTCGCGATCGGCGAGCGCTGCAACGCCAACGGCTCCAAGAAATTCCGTGAGCTGCAGGAGGCGCAGAACTGGGAAGGCTGCGTCGAGATGGCGAAGGAGCAGATTCGCGAGGGCTCGCACGCCCTCGACGTCTGCACCGCCTTCGTCGGCCGCGACGAGATCGCCGACATGACCGAGGTGGTCACCCGCTTCCGCGGATCGGCCAACGCGCCGCTGGTGATCGACTCGACCGAGCTTCCAGTGCTCGAGTCGGCGCTCAAGCTCTACGGCGGCAAGGCGATCCTCAACTCGATCAACTTCGAGGACGGCGAGGCGCCGGCCGAGAAGCGGATGGTGCTCGCCAAGCGCTTCGGTGCGGCGGTGATCGCGCTGACCATCGATGAGGTCGGCATGGCCAAGGACGCGGACGGCAAGGTCCGGATCGCCCGGCGCCTGCACGATTTTGCCTGCACGCGTTTCGGGCTTGAGCCGTCCGACCTGATGATCGATCCGCTGACCTTTACGATCTGCACCGGCAACGAGGACGACCGCAAGCTGGGCGTGTCCACGCTGGAGGCGATCGAGCGCATCGCCAAGGAGATGCCTGAAGTCCAGATCGTGCTTGGCCTCTCGAACATCTCATTCGGCTTGAGCCCGGCGGCGCGCCAGGTACTGAACTCGGTATTCCTCGACGAGGCGGTGAAGCGCGGCATGACCGGCGCCATCGTCCACTTCTCGAAGATCCTGCCGCTGCACAAGATCGCGCCGAAGGAGGTCGAGACCGCGCTCGACCTGATCTACGACCGCCGGCGCGAAGGCTACGACCCCCTGCAGGCCTTCATCGCTCTGTTCGAGGGCCGCGCCTCAGGCGCCAAGGCGAAGAAGGAGCGGCCGGAGACGGTCGAGGAGCGCCTGAAGCAGCGCATCATCGACGGCGACCGCATCGGCCTGGAAGAGGATCTGGAGCTGGCGCTCAAGACCTACAGCCCGCTCGACGTCATCAACGTCCATCTGCTCGGCGGCATGAAGGTGGTCGGCGAGCTGTTCGGCGCCGGCAAGATGCAGCTCCCCTTCGTACTGCAGTCGGCCGAGACGATGAAGAAGTCGGTCGCCTATCTCGAGCCGCGCATGGAGCGCGTCGAGGGCCAGCACAAGGGCACCGTGGTTCTCGCCACGGTCAAGGGCGACGTCCATGACATCGGCAAGAATCTCGTCGACATCATCCTGACCAACAACGGCTACCGGGTCGTCAACCTCGGCATCAAGCAGCCGATCTCTGACATCCTGAAGGCGGCGGAGGAGCACAAGGCCGACGCGATCGGCATGTCGGGCCTGCTGGTCAAGTCGACCGTGATCATGAAGGACAACCTGGTCGAGATGACCAAGCGCGAACTGAAGACGCCCGTGCTGCTGGGCGGTGCCGCGCTGACCAAGGCCTATGTCGAAGACGACTGCGCCAAGACCTACGCCTGCGGCCGCGTCGCCTATGCGCGTGACGCCTTCGACGGCCTGGCGCTTATGGACACGGTGATGAGCGGCGGCTTCGACAGCCTGGTCGCAGAGCGCTCGGCCGCGCGCGAAGGCAAGGCGACCAACAAGAAGCGGAAGCTCGGTCAGGCCGCGGCCAACGACCAGTCCGTCGATCCGAAATGGATTCTCGAGCGCCGGCGCGATCTGACCAGGGGCCAGCCGATCGCCGCGGCTCCGTTCTTCGGTCCGCGCTTCCTCGAGCAGGTCTCGGCCAAGGCGCTGGTACCGTACCTGAACGAGATGACGCTCTATCAATTCCAGTGGGGCTTCCGGAAGTCGGGAAAGACGCGCGGCGAGTACCGCCGCTTCGCCGAGACCGAGCTGAAGCCGATCCTAAGGCGCATCCTCGGCATCGCGCAGGAACGCGAGATCCTGCAACCGCAGGCGATCTACGGCTACTGGAAGGCCGCTGCCGAGAACAACGATCTGATCCTGTTCGAGGAGGACGGCGTCACGGAGGCGACCCGTTTCACGCTGCCGCGCCAGGCCGACGGCGAACGCACCTGCATCGCCGACTACGTCCGAGACGTCACCGACAACGAGCGCGACGTGATCGGGCTTCAGGTCGTGACCATGGGCGCCAACGCCTCGACCGTGGCGCGCGACTGGTTCGGCAAGGACCAGTACCAGGACTATCTCTATCTGCACGGCCTCTCGGTCGAGATGGCGGAGGCGATGGCCGAGTACGTGCACAAGCGGATCCGCGCCGAGCTGGGATTTGCCGGTGATGAAGCGCGCGACATGGAAGGCCTTCTGAAGCAGGAGTATCGCGGGAGCCGCTACTCCTTCGGCTATCCGGCGTGTCCGAATCTCGGCGATCAGCGTAAGCTGCTGAAGCTGCTCGGCGCCGACCGCATCGGCGTCACGCTGACCGAGGAAGACCAGCTCGATCCGGAGCAGTCGACCTCGGCGCTGGTCATCCTGCATCCCAAGGCCAAGTACTTCTCGGTGTGACGATGGAACAGTGGATCGCCTTCGCGGTCGCGACCCTGATCTTCGCGGCGACGCCGGGGCCCGCGATCCTCTACACGGCGGCGCAGACGCTGGCGCGCGGGCGCCGAGGCGGGCTGCTCGCGTCGGCCGGCATCCATGTGGGCGGCCTGTTTCACGTCTTCGCCGCCGCGGCGGGCCTCGCGGCGCGGCTGGAGATGGTGCCGAGCTTCTATCTAGGCTTGCGGCTGTTCGGCGCGGCGTACCTGATTTGGCTCGGGATCGGCATGATCCGGAGCCGCTTCGATGCGAGTGCGCTGCCGACGGTGCGCGACCGCGATGCACGCCGGGCTTTTCTCGAAAGCGTCATGGTCGAGGCGCTAAATCCGAAGGCGGCGCTCTTCTACGTGGCCTTCCTGCCGCAATTCGTCGATGCGGGCGCGGCATGGCCGGCCTGGGCCCAGTTCCTGGTCCTCGGCTGGATCGTGAACCTCGCATTCAGCGCCGCCGACCTGGCCACCGTGGTGCTGACCTCGCGGCTTCTCGCCGGGCTAAAGCGCAGCGAGCGGATCCAGCGGCTATTCAGGATCGTCAGCGGCACCATACTGGTTGGGCTTGGCACGCACCTCGCAGTCTCGAAGCCATAACGCACTTAACCGGGCGTTAACCCGGGCGGCCTAGACCCATGGCGCTCTGCGTTCTATAAGCAGGGCTCGATATTTTCAGCCGCTGCGAGGCTTGGCGCCACGCGGTCGCCAGGAATCCGTACATGCTCAACTTTCTCTTCAACAAGAAGAAGACCGACGCGTCCCACGTCCCGCCGGGGAAGGTCGCCGCGGTCATCAAGTCGAGCAAGGCCCAGATCGATTCAACCGTCTACCATCTGTTCCAGTGGGACGGTTTCGGCTTCATCCTGAAGCCCTACTCCGGAGATCTGGTCGCCACCCAGATCTTCTACCCAAGGATCACCATTGAACTCGAGCAAGATTCCATCGTGATTCCGGCGACGGCCGAGGTCCTGACCGTTGGCGACCAGCTGGCGGCCAAGTGGGTGACGATGACGGGCGCCGAGGCCCGGTGGCTCAAACGCTATATGTTGAGGCACGGCCCCGGGTATAACCCCAATATCACCGAGCCCGCTTCGGCCGAGGCCGAGGGTGGGGATGACAAGAACAAGGGCGCGGACGCCAAACAAGGCGAGAAGCCTAAAAAGTAGGCGTGCCTAACAAGCAACCTACCGCGCGCTTAGTTGTTGAAAACCCTTGATTTGATCGGTTGGGCGTCCTACGAGACGGGCCGGCGGGGAGGCCGGGAGGCTCGGAGGACGGGGGTCTGCTAAAGGACGCCGCATCCGATCCTGTGCCGTGCTTCCGCCATAGTCGGTCCTAATTTTCGTCGCCAAGGTCGAGCATCTTCGTGGCTGTCACGGAACCGTGAGTGCCGATCCGGCATCGAGGTTCCGAAAGGAGCCGCGCGGAATGGGCCAGTCGGAGGGGCGGTATGGTGGTGAGCAGCATTCTGGAGACGGCTCGGGCATGAACGCCTCCGTTCTCGTCACCGGCGGCGCCGGCTACATCGGCAGCCATGCCTGCAAGGCGCTCGCCCGCGCCGGCTTCCGCCCTATTGCCTACGACAATCTGGTGTACGGCCATGCCGAGGCCGTGAAATGGGGCCCGCTGGTCGACGGCGACATCGCCGACGGCCCCCGGCTTCGCGCTGTGCTCAGCGCCGAGCGCGTGGTGGCGGTCATGCACTTCGCCGCCTACGCCTATGTCGGCGAGTCGATGAGCGACCCGGCCAAGTACTTTCGCAATAACACGCTCGGCACGCTCGCCCTGCTGGATGCGATGCGCGACGTTGGCGTCGACCGGATGGTCTTCTCCTCGACCTGCGCCACCTACGGCATTCCCGGCGAGGTTCCGATCTCCGAGGCGACGCCGCAGCGCCCGGTCAATCCGTACGGCGAATCCAAGCTGATGGTCGAGCGCGTGCTCGACTGGTACGACCAGGCCTACGAGACCAAGTCGGTCTGTCTCCGCTACTTCAATGCGTCCGGCGCTGACCTTGAAGGTGAGATCGGCGAGGACCACGAGCCGGAGACGCATCTGATCCCGCTCGCCATCAAGGCGGCGCTCGGCCAGGCGCCGGCTCTCAACATCTTCGGCACCGACTATCCGACGCCGGACGGCACCGCGATCCGCGACTTCATCCATGTCGAGGATCTTGCCGAGGCGCACGTCCAGGCGCTCCGCCACCTTCTCCATGGCGGCGCGTCGCTGAAGCTCAATCTCGGCACCGGCAAGGGCCACACCGTCCGCGAGGTCATCCGCGCGGTCGAGCGTGCGACCGGCCGGCCCGTCCCGGTGATCGAGGCGCCGCGCCGCGCCGGCGATCCGCCGGCGCTGGTGGCGGATGCGAGCCAGGCGAGGCTCAAGCTCGACTGGGTTCCGACCCGCTCGGATCTCGACACCATCGTCACCTCGGCTCTCCGCTGGCATGAGCGGCCCGAGGATCGGCCGCTGGCTGTCGCCGCGGTCTGACCGCTCTCAAGGATTCTCAAGCGATGTCCGTCGTCATGGCCGAGCCGGCGTCCCAGGCGGCGCCGGCCGGCGTCGACAAGCCCAAGGGGGCGAGCACGTCCCGCATCGTCGCGCATGGAAAGTTCTTCTTCCGCGGCGATGAGAAGGTCTTCCTCAAGGGCGTGACCTACGGGCCTTTCGGTCCGGGCACCCACGGCGCGCAGCTGCCCGAGAAGGACGTGATCACGCGCGACCTGGCGCTGATGCGTGAGCTCGGCGCCAACATGCTCCGCGTTTTCACCGTGCCGCCGCGCTGGTTCGCGGACATGTGCCACGAAGCCGGCGTCGGCATGCTGATCGGCGTGCCGTGGACCCAGCACGTCGCCTTCCTGGATTCGCGCGCCGAGAAGAACCGCATCCGCCAGGCGATCCGCGACGGCGTGAAGGTCAATGCCGGCCATCCGGCGGTGATCGCGCATCTGGTCGGCAACGAGATCTCGCCCGACATCGTGCGCTGGCATGGGCCTGAGAAGGTCCGCAACTTCCTCGAGGAGCTCTACGACATCGCCAAGGAGATCGACCCGGACGGGCTGGTCTCCTATGCGAACTACCCGTCGACCGAGTACCTCAACCTTGACTTCTTCGACTTCCTCTCGTTCAACGTCTATCTCCACCATGAAAAGGACTTTCGCGCCTACCTGATGCGGCTGCACAACCTCGCCGTCGACCGGCCGGTGGTGCTGACCGAGTTCGGCATGGACTCGATGCGCGAGGGTCTCGAGGCGCAGGCGAAGACGCTCGAGTGGCAGGTGCGCGCGGCCTACGAGACCGGCGTCGCCGGCACCTCGATCTTCGCCTGGACCGACGAATGGTTCACCGGCGGCTACCTGATCGAGAACTGGGCCTTCGGCCTGGTCGATCGCGACCGCAAGCCGAAGCCTTCCTACGACGCGGTGCGCACGGTCTATCACGAGACCCTGCCGCCGAAGCTGAAATCGTACCCGAAGGTGTCGGTCGTGGTCTGCGCCTACAATGCCGAGCGCACGATGGATCCGTGCCTCGAGTCGCTGAAGAAGCTCACCTATCCGAACTACGAGGTCGTCGTCGTCAACGACGGCTCCAAGGACAGGACGCTCGAGATCACCGAGCGCCACGGCTACACCAAGATCGTCAACCAGGAGAACAAGGGTCTCTCGGTCGCGCGCAACGTCGGTCTGCA
>CAZZLX010000208.1:0-6736 GCA_964655235.1 uncultured Rhizobium sp. | reverse complement strand
GCCGGAGACCCCGAATCCGTTCCGGCCGATCATCATGGTCTCGGCCCATACCGAGCTCGGCGAGGTGAAGCGAGCTCGCGACGTCGGCGTCACCGAGTTTTTGGCGAAGCCGATCTCGGCGAAGACTCTCTTGATGCGCTTCTGCTCGGTGATCGACAACCAGCGTGCCTTCGTGCGCTCGGCCAAGTTCGTCGGCCCCGACCGCCGCCGTCACGCCGACCAGGCCTTCCAGGGCCAAGAGCGGCGCGGCGTGCCGCAGCCGGCCCACGCGGCGGCGGGCGACGCACCGCCGCTTCCCGACGGGCTGCCCCCCGGCGGCGCGCTGACCCAGGAGGAGATCAAGACGCTTCTGACCGACGACGGCGACGACGACACCGGCAAGAACGCGGCTTGAGATCGGAGCGGCGATGACGACTGGCGACGACAAGAAGCCCGTGGAAGGCGAAGTGGCGAAGGCGGAAGTCTTCACGCCGCCCAACCTGCTGAAGATCCGTGCCTCGGCCCCCGGCGGCAAGACCATGGACGAGATGGTCGAGGCAGGCATGTCCGTCGTCGCCAAGGCCGCGCGCAACTACGCCGACGTCGCCAACGCCGACGTCAACGAGATCGCCGGCATCGCCGCGGCGATGCGCGATGCCCCCGACAAGGCCGACGATTTCCGGCCCGAGCTGATGCGCGTCGGTCTCAACCTCAAGGGCCAGGCCGCCACCATGGGCTATCCGCTGGTGACGGAAGTGGCGACCTCGCTCGTCGACTTCCTCGACGACCTCAAGAAGGCGAACCGCCGGCTCGCCGACGACCCCAAGACGGCGCTGCCGGCCGTGCAGTTCCACGTCGAGGCGCTGCGCCTGCTGATGGGCAAGGACGTGAAGGGCCGCGGCGGTCCGACCGAGCGCGCCCTCATCGACGGCCTCAAGAGCATCGTCTCCAAGGCACTGCCGGAGAAGGGCGCAGCTTGAGCTGCGCCAGCGCTACCGCGCGACCTTGATCTTCGGCCGGTCCCGCGTGAACGCGCGAAAGCCGACGCTGTAGTAGAGATTGCGCGCGGCGGGGTGCGCCGGCGCGCCGAGACAGGCGACCAGCATGCGCGTCGCGCCGGCCGCCTTCGCCCGGTGCATGCCGTGAAGCTGCAGCGCCGCGCCCAATCCCCGTCGCCTGAAATCCCGGTGCGTGCCGACCGGCTCGAACTCGGCGGTCTTCGTCGCCTCGTCCAGCCAGACGATGGCGGTCGCGGCCAGCGAGCCGTCGGGCGCCGCGATCAGCACGTGCAGGTCGCTTCGATAGGGCCAGGTCCGGCGCACCCGCTCGAACGCCGTTTCGGTGAAGCCGGACGGATGCCAGGCGTCCCGATGCGCCTTGACCGCCTCCGCCACCGAGACGTCCGTGGCCGCCAGAAAGCGGAAGCCTTCGGGCAGCACCGGATCGGGCACATCCGCCAGGTCTCGTGCGTTGAACTGCCCCCAGTGGCCGCTGTCCGAGGCGGCTTCCCTGTCGACCTCGTACCCATGCGCGGCGACGATGGCCTCCGCCCGCACATCCGCGGACTGGATCGTCAGCAGGCGGTCGACGCCCTGCGCGACCTCGTCGTACCAGTCGAGGACATCGGACATCATCTCCGGCCGGTCGGGATGCACCTGCCAGATCAGCCGCGCGGTCTCGACCTCGAGCAGCTTCCCGTCGCTGCGGCGCAGCTTGTAGGGCAGATACGCCCACCCCCAAGCGGCCAGCCGGCCGTCGACGAACCACAACCGATGCCGCCAGAACCGATTGAGCGCGTCGAAGTCCTTCGCCCACACCCAGGCGAGCTCGCCGACGGTGGCGTCGCCGTTGACCAGCTCGAGACGCGACGCCATCACCTGCTGCGCCAGGCCCTGCATCTGCCGGAGTTCGATCGATCCAAGAGGCTCCATGCGCGGAACTTGGCAAGGACGGACGGACCTGTCGAGGGAATGGACGCCGGCGGCAAATCCTTCTCACACGGGCATGTCTGCTTCTGACCCATAGCGGACATCCGATAACAGCGCCGCCGACGTGCGTCAGCTCGCACAGTGGCGGCCACCCACTTGACTCTGGCGTGGCACGCCTTTGAGCCGGCCTGGTCAAGCGATGATGCGGGGACGGCGCTCTGCTATACTTGCACCATGCTTTCTGTTTTCACGAAGTCAGCCAGCCTAGTCACGCGCGCCGACGTCGAGCAGCTGATCGGCTGGCCTGAGACATCGGCGCTGGAGTTCAAGGCCGCGCTTTCCGATAGCACCGGCCGAGATGGCGAGTGGGTGCGCAGCGGCAAGCTCACCGACATGGCCAAGGAAAAGTTATTTAAGGAGGCGGTGGCGCTGGCGAACGCCGACGGTGGGCACGTGTTTCTCAGCGTGGAGGAGAGCGAGGAAAAACCACCAAAGGCAATAGGTATCCGCCCATTGCCGCGCATCGGCGAGCTGGCGATCCGCCTTGAGCAAGCCGCTGCGTCGGGTATCGAGCCGCCAATCCCCAATCTGATTGTCCAGCCGGTCTAGTTCAACGACGGCGCGGGCGTCCTGATGCTCCGCGTGCCCGGATCGCGCGACGCCCCGCACCGGGCGCCCGATCTGCACTGCTACGTCCGTCGCGGCCGGCACTCCGAGCCAATGAGGATGCGCGAGGTGCAAAACATGATGCTGAGGCTGGCGACCCGAGGCGATCGGTTGGAGCGCGACATTACCGACATGCGCGGCCGATTCCGGCCTTTCATTGCAAGCAAAGATCCCGAATGGGCCGCCTTCCTGATCACGTGTGTACCAATCGCTGGTCCTATCTCGCTTGGCCGCGTCTACAACAAGCCGGGCCTCAGTAGGTGGGTGCGCAATATCCAGATTCGAAGCGGGCTAGACGAGTTAATCGCCCCGCATGAGCCGACCGATCAGCGCCCGATACTCGCCGGGGCCCGATGGCTCTCGGACGGTGGGCGCTGGATCGCCGAGAAGCAGATTGATCGCGACGGGAAGATTTCCGTCGCTGTGGCCAGCAAGGCGCGTAATGAGCATAGCGACCCCGAGATTTACATGGCCTGGGTCTTGGGCAGTTTAGTGAACGCGCTTGTAGCCGTCGACGCCGTTCGCCAAGCGGCTGAAGCGCCTGACACCGAATACGCAATAGAGCTGACGATCGGTGGCCATCCCGGGGGGATGACGAATCCCACGATCATCCTCGAGTCAACTTGGCGCGAGGGCGCGTGCCTTCCCGCAATGGAGGTCATCTTTCCGCGCCTCTCGTTCGGTGCGGTCAACGACATCTCGGATGTGATAACGGCTACGCATCAGGACATTCTCGACTGCATCGGCCGAGGCCGTGTCGACGCGCCGCGGATAGAACTCGAGTTCCCGCGCGCTAAGCCTTAATGCCGTCGTCGCTGACGTCGCGCTTTATCGCCGCCCGGCAGTCGCCCAGCATATGGTCGAGCAGCGTCCCCGCACTGCCGACCTCATACTAAATGCCGTAGATTTCGCGGGCGCCGTCAACGAATGCCGATTCAGCGGCTTTCTCAAGCGAGTCCAAATACGCGATGAACTGTTCGCGGGTGTTTAAGGAGAAGATCTGCGCCCGGTACGAAAGGTCGGTAGTCAAAGGGCGCTCCGCCAGCAGCGCAGCGCACTCGTTGTCAATGAACATCGCGTCCACATAGGGCAGATAGCTCGATAGCAGGCGAACGTCGTTTATCATGCCTGAGGAGGGAGGGCGCCTTTGACCTGCTGCCGCTTTTCGAGCGATGGCAGCGAATAGATACGCAGATATGCGAACGGACGGGACTTCCATGAGCCCCTCCCATTCGAAAAACCTTAGAGAGGTCTTGAAGTGATCATCTTTAGGAATACCGTGCTCTGAGAACAAGTGCCCCAACATCGTGTTAAGAACATTCGTCTCGCTCATTAGGTCATCCAATGAGAGAGCGCTAACACCTCCTGCAAGCATCTTTTTTACGGCGTTCCAAAGATTCCTCGAGTGGGCTTGTCCGAAGGCTGCGGCCTCGCGCCTCACAAGATCAGCAAACGAAAGCTTTTCAGCTGCCCACTTGTTGAAAACCTCCTCCATCTCGTCAGTTGTTCGGTCGCGATCGGTCCGGATATCGGCAGCGAATTGCGAGTAGTTGGTATTTGGCACGATCCGGATCGGGTTAAGCCAAGTGTTGCGTCGACCGCGAAGAATGCGATCAACGTCACACTCCAGGATCGGTGGGCGACCATCCGCAAGCCACGATCTGGCAAATGCAAGTACCTGCCACCTGATGATGACCCTCGTGTCTTCAAAAGAAATGCCTCCAGTGATCGTCCCGTGCAGATCACTAATGGCCTGCTGAATGGCGAGGTCACGGACTCGTCGAGGTGGATATTTGAGTCAGGAAAGACGGCCTGCTGAAGAAGGAGAAGGCGAAGAAACCGGTCGTAAAGATCAAGCCAGAACGGATCCAAAGTGCGTGATTTCCGACCACCTCTCGCCTTTAGAATCTCGCTAAGTGCAAATTGGTCGACGTAAACCACGCGCTTGTCTGGATTCGGAAGGCCGCTGACTCGCCTGTGGCGACATTTTGAGCATCTCCGCACAAGGCGAGACGGCTTCGCCACCCATATCTCAGCTGCGGTTTCCCCGCATTTTGGACAAGCGCTCACCAGCGCAGGCTACCCTAGAAAAAGGCAGGCTCACGCGATCTGAGATGCGTTTCCGTGCCTTACGCGGAAGCGCTGGCTCGTAACGGCCGCTTCTGGCTACTAGCAGACCTTGCGTCCGATCAAGTTAGGTCTCAGATCGCGATCGCCACGACCAGGGCCAACTAGTATGCCGACCGCGGCCGAGACACTGTCCCAGCGCCGTCGCGGACGGAAACGACGGGAACGGCCGATAGCCCTGGAGCAGCAGGTCGCGCTTCGTCGAGCGCCCGGTTCTGCTCCGCGGCCGTCGGCCGTCGTTCATTCGATCGCGTCGTAGGCGGCGATCGCCGCCGCGTTCACGAGGTCGGACGCCGTGGCGCCCATCTGCACGATCTGCGCCGGCTTCGACAGGCCGATGATCAGCGGGCCGATGATCGTGGCGCCGCCGAGCTTCTGCATCAGCTTGTAGGCGACGTTGGCCGTGTGCAGCGCCGGCATTATCAGCACGTTGGCAGGCCCGGTGAGCCGGCAGAACGGGTAGAGCTTCCTCAGCTCGTCGTCGAGGGCCACGTCGGCCGACATCTCGCCGTCGTACTCGAAGTCGACCTTGCGCTGGTCCAGCACCTCGACCGCGTCGCGGATGCGGTAGGACTTCTCGCGGTTCGGGTTGCCGAAGTTCGAGAACGAGAGCAGCGCCACGCGCGGCTCGTGCCCCATCTGCCGCGCCTTGGCCGCGGTCTGCACCGCGATGTCGGCGAGTTCCTCGGGGTTCGGCAGCTCGTGCATGTAGGTGTCGGACATGAACACGGTGCGGCCGCGCGCGATCACGATCGAGACCGCGAAGGCGCGCTCGCCCGGCTTCGGGTCGATGACACGGCTGATGTCCTGGTAGCAGGTCCAGAAGTTGCGCGTGGTGCCGGTCACCATCGCATCCGCATGGCCCGCCGCCACCATGCAGGCGGCGAAGACGTTGCGGTCCTGGTTCACGCGGCGCTGGCAGTCGCGGCGGAGGTATCCCGAGCGCTGCAGGCGCTTGTAGAGGAAGTCGGTGTATTCCTGATTGTGGCTGGAGAGCCGCGCGTTGTGGATCTCGATGCCGGTGCCGTCGAGGCCGGCCGTCCTCATCGTCTCCTGGATGCGTTCCTCGCGGCCGACCAGGATCGGCTTGCCGTATCCGGCGTTGCGGAAGGTGATCGCGGCGCGGATCACGCGCTCTTCCTCGCCCTCGGCGAAGACCACGCGCTTGGGGTTGGCCGCGACCTTCTCGAAGATGCCCTGCAGGCTGGCGACGGTCGGATCGAGGCGGGCCGAGAGCCGCGCGCGATAGCCGCGCATGTCGGCGATCGGCTTCCGCGCCACGCCCGAGTCCATCGCCGCCTGCGCCACCGCCGACGACACATGCGCGATCAGGCGCGGATCGAACGGGGTCGGGATCAGGTACTCGGGCCCATACTTCAGCTTGCGTCCGGAGTATGAGCGGCCGACCTCGTCCGGCACGTCCTCGCGCGCGAGCTCGGCCAGCGCCTTGGCGGCGGCGATCTTCATCGCGTCGTTGACGGTCCTGGCACGCACGTCGAGCGCGCCGCGGAAGATGTAGGGGAAGCCCAGGACGTTGTTGATCTGGTTCGGATAGTCGGAGCGGCCCGTGGCGATGATCGCGTCCGGGCGCACGGCGCGCGCGTCCTCGGGCGTGATCTCGGGATCGGGGTTCGCCATGGCGAAGACGATCGGCTTCTTCGCCATCGACTTCACCATCTCCTGGCTGATGGCGCCCTTGGCCGAGAGGCCGAAGACCACGTCGGCGCCCTTCATCGCTTCTTCCAGCGTGCGCGCCTTGGTCTTCACCGAATGCGCCGACTTCCACTGGTTCATGCCGTCGGTGCGGCCCTGGTAGACGACGCCCTTGGTGTCGCAGATGACGACGTTGTCGTTGGGCAGGCCCATCGCCTTGAGCAGCTCGATGCAGGCGATCGACGACGCGCCGGCGCCGTTGACCACCATCTGGATGTCCTTGAGCGAGCGGCCGGTGACGTCGAGCGCGTTGAGCAGTCCGGCGGCGGCGACGATCGCGGTGCCGTGCTGGTCGTCGTGGAACACCGGGATGTCGAGCAGCT
>CAZZLX010000207.1:0-6766 GCA_964655235.1 uncultured Rhizobium sp. | reverse complement strand
CGTCGGGCGGCAGCGTCGGCATTGGCTTCGCGATCCCGTCGAACTTGGTCTCGAAGGTGGTCGGCGAGCTTCGGCAGTACGGCACCGTCAACCGCGGCTGGCTCGGCGTGCAGATGCAGCCGCTGACCGAGCAGCTCGCCCGCGCCATGGGCCGCCCGAACTCGGACGGCGTGCTCATCAACCGGGTCGAGGACGACTCGCCGGCGGCGCGTGCCAAGCTGCAGCAGGGCGACGTGATCACCCACTTCGGCAACCGGCAGATCAAGAGCCCGCGCGACCTCGCGGTCGCGGTCGGCGACACCAAGGCGGGGCAGACCAGCCGCGTGACGCTCTGGCGCGACGGCAAGGAGCAGACGGTTAACGTGACCGTGGGCTCGCCCAAGACCGAGAAGCAGGCGTCGGCGGCCGGCAACGACAACGACGACCAGTCGGCGACCGGCCGCGCCGCGGTCGGCCTGGCGTTGGCGCCGCTCTCCAACGAGAAGCGCAAGGAGCTGTCCCTGCCGTCGAGCGCCAAGGGCGTCGTGGTCCAGCGCGTGACGCCGGACAGCCAGGCGGCCGAGAGCGGCATCGAGCGCGGCGACGTGATCGTCCGCGTCGGCGACGAGGCGGTGTCCTCGCCGCAGGACGCGATCGCCAAGATCCGCAAGGCGCAGGACGAGAAGCGGGACGCCGTGCCGCTGCTGGTCATGCGCGAAGGCGCCACCTACTATGTGGCTCTCCAGCTCGCCCAGGGCTGACCTCCACGATGACGTGATCGGAAGCGGCCGGGCGGAAACGTCCGGCCGCTTTCATGTTCGAGGCGCAATGAAGATCCTGCTGGTCGAGGACAACGAGCGCGTCGCCGATTTCGTGGTGAAGGGCCTCAAGGAATCGGGCCACATCGTCGACCATGCCGGCAACGGACGCGACGGGCTCTTCATGGCGACGACCGAGACCTATGACGCCATGGTCCTCGACCGCATGCTGCCCGGCAGCATCGACGGCCTCGCCATCATCGAGGCTCTGCGCAAGACCGGGAACAAGACGCCGATCCTGATCCTCTCGGCGCTGGCCGATGTCGACGATCGCATCCGCGGGCTCCGCGCCGGCGGCGACGACTATCTCACCAAGCCTTTCGCCTTCGGCGAGCTCGCCGCGCGGCTCGATGCGCTGGTCCGCCGCGCGCAGCCGGTCGCCGCCGCGACCACGCTGACCGTGGGCGACCTCAGGATGGACCTGCTCGCCCGCGAGGTGGCGCGCGCCGGCAAGCCGATCGACCTGCAGCCGCGCGAGTTCAAGCTGCTCGAATACCTCATGCGCCACGCCGAGCAGGCGGTGACGCGCACCATGCTGCTCGAGAACGTCTGGGACTATCACTTCGACCCCCAGACCAACGTGATCGACGCGCACATATCCAAGCTCCGCCAGAAGATCGACGCGCCGTTCGACAAGCCGCTCCTGCAGACGCTGCGCGGCATCGGCTACAAGCTGACGGCAGGATGACGCGTCTCCTGCGCTCCACCTCCGTGCGCCTCGCGCTCGGTTACGCGCTCCTCTTCATCTTCTCGTCGGTCGTGCTCGGCGGCCTGCTCTGGTGGCGCACCACGCAGACGCTGGACCAGGAGACCGAGGCGGTGATCGCCTCCGACACGCGGGCGATCGGCGACCGGCTCCGCGACTTCGGCCTCGCCGGCGCGGTCGAAACCATCAACACGCGCATCCGCCGCGCCGGCGACGAGCGTGCGATCTACCTTCTGGCCGACGCGCAGAAGCGCCCTGTGACCGGCAACCTGAACGCCTGGCCGCCCGATGTCGGCGACGACCCCGGCTGGTACCTGGCGAGCCTCGTCCGCGACGAGCGACGCCACACCATCCGCTTCTATTACGCGCGGCTTCCCAACGGCTATCGCCTGCTGGTCGGCCGCGACGTCCAGGACCGCGAGGCGCTGCGCGAGCTCGTCTTCAATGCGCTCGGATGGACCGCGGCGGCGGCGATCGCGCTCGCGATCGTCGGCGGCTTCCTGGTGCGCCGCGCCGCGCTCGGCCGCATCGAGGCGATCAACCGCACCGCCTCCGACATCGTGCGCGGCGACCTGAAGCGCCGGTTGCCGTCGCGCGATTCGGGCGACGAGTTCGACCAGCTGGCGCTGACCATCAACGGCATGCTGGACCAGATCCAGCAGCTGATCGAGGGCCTGCAGGCGACGACGCATGCGGTCGCGCATGATCTCCGCACGCCGCTGGCGGAGCTTCGCGGCCGGCTCGAGGCGCTGCTGCGGACACGGCCACCGCTCGAGGCGACGTTGGACCAAGTGCAGGAGGCGGTCACCGACGTCGACCGCGTGATCGAGATCTTCAACGCGCTGCTCAGGCTCGCCGAGATCGATTCCGGCACGCGGCGATCGGGCTTCCGCACGGTCGATCTGGCGAAGGTCGCGGCGGAAGCCGCCGAGCTCTACCGCCCGATCGTCGAGGAGCGCGGTGCCGGGCTCGCGGTCGAGGCGCCGGCCGAGCTTCCGATCGAAGGCGATCCGTTCCTGATCGCGCAGGCGATCGCCAACCTGCTCGACAACGCAGCCAAGGTGGCGCCGCCCGACAGCGTCGTGACCTTGACGGTCTCCGGCGAGAGCGGCCGCGCACGAATCCAGGTCGCCGACCGCGGCCCCGGCATTCCCGACGTCGAGAAGCCCAAAGTCACCGAGCGCTTCTTCCGCGGCGACGCCGCGCGCGCGACCTCGGGCGTCGGCCTGGGCTTGAGCGTCGTCGCCGCCGTCGCCCGCCTCCACGGCGGGACGCTGACGCTGGAGGACAATCACCCCGGACTGAAGGCGACGATCACGCTGGGCTGAAAAAGAAAAGGCCCGCGTTCTGCGGGCCTTTTCGATGCATGGGTGGTGGAGCTACTCGGCCGCTTTCGGCGGGAGGTAGCGGTCGCGCTCGCGCTTGACCTCGTCGGGCGTGTACGGAGGCGCGTCGGGATCGAAGCGGCTCCAGCCTTCGCCCTTGTAGGCGCGGGCGCGCGCCTCGGGGTCGACGGCGCCGGTGCGGCGATAGATCGGATCGAGCGTGGCGCCGAGCGTCTCGTCGCCGCGCGCGGTCACCAGCGTGCCGCCGCGCCGCACGCCCTCGGCATAGACATGCGCGTGCTCTTCGGGGACGCCGTGCTCGGTCAGCGCGCCGACGATGCCGCCGGTCGCGGCACCCGCGACCGCGCCGACCGCCGCGCCCGCGATCGTGGACGCGAGCCATCCGGCAGCGACCACCGGGCCGACGCCGGGGATCGCCATCAGGCCGAGGCCGGTCAAGAGCCCGACGCCGCCGCCGAGCACGGTGCCGATCTTGGCGCCGGTGCCGGCCGGGGTCGGCTCGGTCGTGGTCGGAACATAGGCGGCGTCCGCGTTCGAGCGGATCAGGCTGATGTCGTCCGCCGGGATGCCGGCGGCATGGAGATCGGCGACGGCGCGGTTCGCGTCGTCGTAGCGGTCGTAGAGACCGGGATAGACTCGAGGCATCGGAAACTCCTTAAGTGTGCGCCGGCTGGGCTTGACGCGAGTGCGTCCCGCCCTCACTCGCCGACGACGTTGCCCTGGTAGTCGAGCGCGACCGAGACCTGCTTGCCGTCCTTGCTCGCGGTACCGCGCCAGATCGACTGGTCGTCCTTCTTGAGGCCGCTGACATTGGTGAAGCCGTTGGCTTCGATCCGCGCCTTGGCCTGGGATTCGGTGAAGCTGTTGGCGCCGGCGACCGGCGCGCCGGGCACGGCCTTCGGCGGCATCGGCGCGGCCGCGGTCGAATCCGGCGTACCCCGCTTCAGCACGGTCCCGGGAACGGTGGCGGTGCTGGGCGCGGTCGTGCCCGGCGTCGAGGCGCCAGGCATCGCTGGCGCGGTGCCGGTCTGGGGCTGGGCGACCGGGGCCGGCACGGTCGGGGAGGGCGGTCCCGGCGGCGTCGTCTGGGCGAGCGCCGGAAGAGCGATGGCGAGCACCGCCGCGGCGCCGAGAATCTTGCGCATGGCGCAGTCCTTTCGTGGATGAGATGGCGCTGAAAGAACGCAAGCCGATGCCGCGCGTTGCGGCGCGCGACGGATTTACGTGTCGTGGATTTACGCGGTGCCGGAACGCGTTACCGCGCGCGGCGGCGTCGTGGGCTGGACATAAAGAACCCCCGCGTGGATCTCTCCGCGCGAGGGATCTCTAGGTCGCAACTTGGAGCTGGCGACCTCGGACGCCGTCACGTGGACGGTGCCGAGCTCGATGCGAGGCGGCCTCACGGCCTTGGAAACCTTGCACAAAGGACCCCCTCGGCCGCTCGGGAGTTCCCGCCGCGAGACTAGGCGCGAGAGGTCACCCGCGGGTGTGATTTTTCAGCAACAGATTGAACCTGCCGCCGCGCCGATCGGATCGGGACGTCAGGCGGGCGGCGTCACGCCGGTCTGCGAGGTGATGAGGTCGTAGGCGCCGATCCGGCGGTGCGCGGCGAAGTCGAACATCTTCTCCTTGCCGTGACGGCAGAGATCGAGATCGATCTCGGCGACGAGCGCCTCGTCCTCCAGGGTCTTCGCTTCCGCGACGACGCGTCCGTTGGGATCGACGATCACCGAGCCGCCGATCAGTCCCGCGCCGTCTTCGACGCCGGCCTTGGCGACGCAGACCGCGAAGGTCGAGTTCATGTAGGCGTTGGCCTGCGCGACGAGCGTCGAGTGGAAGGTGCGGAGCGCCTGGTCCTCGTTCTTGCGCCCGAAGGGATCGTAGGCGGCGGAGTTGTAGCCGCAGCAGACGAGCTCGACGCCCTTGAGGCCGAGCACGCGCCATGCCTCCGGCCAGCGACGGTCGTTGCAGATCAGCATGCCCATGACCGCGCCGCCGAGATCTTCGGGCGCACGGAAGGTGGAGAAGCCGAGGTCGCCGTATTCGAAGTAGCGCTTCTCGAGCTGCTGGTACTGAAGGCCCGGCTTCGGCTCGGTCGTGCCCGGCAGATGCACCTTGCGATACCTGGACAGGATGCGTCCGTCGCGCCCGACGATGACCGCCGCGTTGAAGCGCTTGCCCTCCGGCGTGAGCTCGCCGTAGCCGACATGGAATCCGATCCTGAGCTCGCGCGCGCGGTCGAACAGCGCCTGCGTCTGCGGCGACGGCATCGCGCGCTCGAAGTAGGTGAGGAGCTCCGTCTCCTCCATCGCCCATCTGGGGAAGAACGTGGTGAACGCGAGCTCGGGGAACACGGCGAAGGTCGCGCCCCCGGATGCCGCGCGCTCGAGCAAGGCGATCATGCGGTCGAGCGTATGGCGGCGGGAGTCCGCTCTTTGGGTGGGGCCCATCTGGAGAGCGGCGAGGGGGAGGGTGCGTGTCATGCGGCGATTATACGAACTTCGCTGCGCGAAGAAATTCCGACGCTCGCTTGGTGAGGATCGCTACGCCAAGGCTCTTGGCGTGCAAGAGCACGCCTGCCGCCGTGGCTTTGCGCCCGCGCTCGCCGGCCATTGAATGATCTCGCGCGAGCGCTGAGCACAACCTTACGCAGGAACTGCACCGCGCGAGGACGTAAGCCACTTCGCGCATGGCGAAGTCCGCATTTGTCACGGAACGCCAATCGCGGTCACACCGCACGCATCGGTCACTGCGGCGGCAGGAACGTCCGCCATCGGGTCGGGTGTTGGTCACTCACTACCTGCACCGGGACCGCCTACCGTGACCACGAGCACCATCCAGTGCTGTTCCCGCGAACCAACACGAGCCGAGCTTCTGACCGATGCTGCTGTTCATGTGCTTGGCCTGGTACTTGCGCCGATCGCGGCCGCGCTTCTGCTTCTCGACGCGTCATCGCGAGGAGAGCTGAACGCGTTCTGGCCGATCGCGATCTACGTCGCCTGCGCGGTCGCGATGCTGACATGTTCCGCGCTCTACAACATGCGTCCGCGCTGCCGCCATCGTCCGCTGCTTCGGCGCATCGACCAGGCGGCGATCTTCGCCATGATCGCCGGCACCTACACGCCGTTCACGGCGCTCGGCCTCACCGGGTATTGGAGCTGGGGCCTGACCACGCTGGTGTGGTCGCTGGCGGGGCTCGGCATCGTCGCCAAGCTCCGCAACTGGTCGTGGCCGGAGCGGCTGTGGATTCCGCTATATCTCTCGATCAGCTGGCTCGTCGTCGTCGCGTTCGATCCGCTGTCGCGCGTGCTGCCGGAAGAGACGCTGATGCTGATCGCCGGTGGCGGCGTCGTCTACACGGTCGGCGTCGTGTTCCATCTGTGGGAGAGGCTCAGGTTCTCGACCGCGGTGTGGCACGTGTTCGTGCTGGTCGGCGCGGCGACGCATTACGCGGCGGTGATGACGCTGCTGTAGCTCCGGCCTGGAAACGCGCGGCCTGCATCCCCATTTAAGATTGGTCTTTCCGGCCGCCCGCGCGTAGGGTGGGATTCCTGGTTGAATTCGGCCGCCTGCCCCGACGCCGCGGCCGACGTATCAGCGAGAAATCGAGCTCAGCGACGCCGGCCTCCGACCAGTTCGCGCTCGGCGCCCTGCTCTACTACCTGCTGGTCGGCAAGGCGCCCTTCGAGCCCGGGCGGGACGTGCTCGACCGGGTCGCGCGCGGTCGCTATCAGCCACCCCGAGCGCTCAAGCCCGATCTGCCGCGCGAGTTGGAGGCGATCGTGCTGCGCGCGATGGCCTTTCGCGCCGAGGACCGCTACGTCGACGTGCGGGCGCTGCGCGACGACGTGCAGGCGTGGTTGGAAGGCCGACCGGTGGCGGCGATGCATTACCGCTGGTGGCAGCGCCTGCGCAAG
>CAZZLX010000206.1:0-6768 GCA_964655235.1 uncultured Rhizobium sp. | reverse complement strand
TCCGCGAGCCCAGGAACCGTCGTGTCGAGATCGTCTTCCGCTAAGCCCGGCGCTTAGCCGCTACTCCGTAGCCTCGTGAACAGCGGGCCGCCGGTCTAACCGGCGGCCCGCTTCTTTTTGTGCGAGATCTGGAAGAAACATTCAGACAACCAAAAAATTAACCTAGTTTGCAGTGGACAATTTTCGAACTTCCCGGACGATAGTCGGCTCCCGGAGCGCATGTTCGAGGGAGACGTGGCCGGACCGAACGAGGAAGCGCGGCTTCGCGCGGTGGTCGAGACCGCCGTCGACGGGGTGATCCTGATCGACGCGGCCGGCACCGTGCTCATGTTCAACCCGGCCTGCGAGAAGCTGTTCGGCTACCGGGCGGCCGAGGTCGTCGGGCAGAACGTCAAGATGCTGATGCCCGAGCCGTACCGCAGCGAGCACGACGGCTACCTCGGCAACTACAGGCGAACCGGTGAGGCAAAGATCATCGGCATCGGCCGCGAGGTGCAGGGTCGCCGCAAGGACGGCTCGACCTTCCCTATGGACCTTTCGGTCGGCGAGGCGACGCAGGACGGCGAGTCGATCTTCGTCGGCATCATCCACGATCTCAGCGAGCGTAAGCGCACGCAGGAGCAGCTGGTCCAGGCGCAGAAGATGGAGGCGGTCGGCCAGCTCGGGCGGCATCGCGCACGACTTCAACAACCTGCTCACCGCGATAGTCGGGTGCGCGGAGACCCTGTCGGAGACGCTGAAGGTGCGGCCCGACCTCAAGAAGCTGACGGACACGATCGTCGCGGCGAGCGAACGCGGCGCCGAGCTCACACGGCGGCTGTTGGCCTTCAGCCGGCGCCAGCGCCTGGACCCGGTCGAAACCGACTGCAACCAGCTCGTCCTGTCGATGAACGAGCTCCTGCGCCGCACGCTGCGCGAGGACATCCAGATCCAGAGCCTGCTGGAAGACGGGCTGGCGCCGGCCTTCGCCGACCCCGGCCAGCTCGAGTCGGCGATCTTGAACCTCGCGCTCAACGCCCAGGACGCGATGCCGGACGGCGGCCAGCTCACCATCACGACGGCCTTCATGCCGCTGGATGAGCGCTATCGCGACCGCTATCCGGAGGTGCCGCACGGCAACTACGTGATGGTCTCGGTCACCGACGACGGACAAGGCATGCCCTCGGACGTGCTCGAGCGCGTCTTCGAGCCGTTCTTCACGACCAAGGAAGTCGGCAAGGGCAGCGGTCTCGGCCTCAGCATGGTCTATGGCTTCGCCAAGCAGTCGAACGGCCACGTCTCGATCTACAGCGAGCCTGGGCTCGGCACGACCGTGCGCATCTACCTGCCGGCGGCGCGCGGGGGGAGCCAGGCGTCGGCGGTCGAAGGACTACCTGCCGCCACGACCGCGACGGCGGTACGGGAGACTGTGCTCCTGGCCGAAGACGACGCGTTCGTCCGCGCCTATGCGATCTCCTGCCTGGAGAGCCTCGGGTATCGCGTCATCGCCGCGGTGGATGGTGCCGAAGCCCTTGCCCGCATCGCCCAGGGCGCCAGGCCCGACCTCCTCTTCACCGACATCGTGATGCCCGGCGGCATCAGCGGCTGGGAGCTGGCGGAGCGGGCGCAGCGCATGCTGCCGGGGCTGAAGGTCCTGCTGACCTCAGGCTATGCCGTCGAAACGCTGGCCGAGCGCGGGCGGCTCCGAGCCGATCTCAAGGTGCTGGACAAGCCCTATCGCAAGGCCGAGCTCGCCCGCCGCCTGCGCGAAGCGCTGGACCAGTAGCGCGCGATCCAGCCGAGAGGCCGCCCGTCGATCGCCGCGAGGCCGAGCGCGATCACGGCGAAGCCCAGAAGCTGATGGACTTCCAGCCGCTCGGCCAGGAACAGCGCGCCCGGCAGGATCGCGCTCGGCGGGATCAGCAGGGTAACGAGCAGTATGTTGGTGGCGCCGGCCCGGGTGAGGATGCGGAAGTAGATCGCATAGCCGAGCGCCGTCGACAGCAGCGCCAGGCCCAAGAGAGCCGCGATCGTGCCCGCGTCCGGCGGCGGCAACGTCCATGGCCTGTCCACAAGAACAATGAGCGGCAATGCCATCAGGGACGACGCACCGAGCTGGCCCGCGGCCGCGGCCAGTGGGGGCACGCCTTTGAGCCGCCTTCGCGCGAAGATGCCGGCGAAGGCATAGGACGTCGCGGCGCCCAGGCAGGCGACAAGGGGCAGAAGCGAGCCGCCCAGGCCCTGAAGCGCCTCGATGCCGACCAGGACGGCGACGCCGGCGATGCCGAGCCCGACGCCGGCGATCTTCGCCACGGACAGCTTCTCGTCCCGGGTCAGCACATGCGCAAGAACCGCGGTGATCAGCGGCGTCGTCGCGTTCAGGATGGAGGCGAGCCCGCTCGCGATCTCGGTCTGCGCCCAGAAGATCAGCGCGAAGGGCAGCACGTTGTTGATCGCGCCCATGCCGAGGAAGTCGCGCCAGCGCTCGACCGGCGGCGCTATGCCGGCGATCTGGCAGACCACGAGCAGCGTGGCCGCTGCCAGCACCACGCGCGTGCCGACCACGGTCAGCGGCGGCAGGGACCCGACGGCGATCTTCGAGAAGAAGTAGGACGCGCCCCAAAGCAGCGAGAGCGCCAGCAGAAGCGCCCAGTCCTGCGCGGAGAGGCGAGGAGAGGTTGACATGACGACGGAGGATCGTCGCTTCGGCGGCCCGATTCCATCCGACCCTTGCTAATTAAGCTCAGCTCTCCGGCCACCGCCGATGCAGCCAGAGCCATTGCTCAGGCTTGTCGCGGATCCACGACTCAAGGACCGCGTTGACCCGCGCCATGCCGGCGGCGAGGTCGGCGTGGCGATCCGGCCCGGCCTCGAAACGCATCGCCGGCAGGACCGTGATGCGGAAGCGGGCGCCTTTCAGGCGCTCGAGCCGGACCGGATAGCACGGCGCCTTGAACTTGCGGGCAAGGTCGACCAGCGCCGGCGCGGTCATCGCCGGTCGCCCGAAGAACGGCACGGCGATGCCGTCGTTCATCTTCTGGTCGACGAGGAGACCAAGCGGTCGGCGGCTCTTCAGCGCCGAGACCGCCGAACGCGCGCCCTGCGCGCCTTTCGGAGACATGTCCCCGAGGCGCGTGTTCTGGACCAGCTGGTCGATCCAGGGATTGTTCGCGGCGCGGTAGATCAGCTCAAGGCGGAATCCCAGGCGATACGCGGTCGCCGGCAGCAGCTCCCAGTTGGCGAGGTGACCCGAGAAGACGATCGCCGCGCCGGCGCGAAGTCCTTCCTCCGCATGCTCCATGCCGATGATCTCGATGCGACCGGAGCCGTCGAGAGGATCGAGCCTCGGCACATGGGGAGTTTCGCCGGCGACGCGCCCGAGATTGTCCCACATCCCGGCGACGATGCGCTCGATCTCTGCCTCGGAAAGCTCGGGCATTGCCAGCGCGAGGTTGCGCCGTGCACGTCGCGACAGACCGAGACGAGGCCCGATGGTGCGGCCGAGGAAGCCGCCGAGACCCGAGGCCCAGTCGATCGGCAGCGCCCGGAACAGCGCATAGGCGGCGAGCACGCCCGCGGTCTCGGCGGCATAGCGGACGGCTTTTCCGGGAGAGAGCCTAGCCACGACGCAATCCTGACAGGCGTCGCATCACCGTATCTTCGTCGGCGAAGACAAGGTCGATATCAACCGCCGCGATCATCGGCCTCGCCGACGCCGGCAGACGCACCCAGTCCTTCCTCGTCGTCACCGGCTCCGCCTGAAGGCGGGCCGCCTCCTCGACCAGCCGCGCGATCTCGTCCTCGTCATAGGCGTGATGATCGGCGAAGCCATGGGCCGCTGCCACCTCGGCGCCGAGCTCGGCGAGGGTGGAGAAGAATTTCTGCGGCCGCCCGATGCCCGCGAAGGCGAGCACCTTGCGGCCACGGAAGCGCAACGCGTCGTCCCTCGGCACCAGACGTGCGCGCAGCACCGGACGGTCGGTCGCGACATGCCCTTCGCCGATCACGATCACCGCGTCGGCGCGGGCGAGCCCTTCCTCGATCGGTTCGCGCAGCGGGCCGGCCGGCAGCACGCGGGCATTGCCGAAGCCGGCGGCACCGTCGACGACGACGAAAGCGAGGTCGTGGGCGAGGCGCGGATCCTGGAAGCCGTCGTCGAGCACCACCGTGTCCCCGAGATCGAGTGCGGCGCGTACGCCGTCGAGCCGATCCTTGGCGACGATCGTCGGCGCGGCCTCGGCGAGCAGCAGCGGCTCGTCGCCGACATCGGCCGCCGTGTGGGCCCGAGGATCGACGCGGACCGGGCCGGCGAGGCGGCCCCGATAGCCGCGCGAGACCATCACCGGCCGGCGGCCGGCGACCATGAGGCGGCGCGCGATGGCGAGCGCGGTCGGTGTCTTGCCGGCGCCCCCGACGGTCAGGTTGCCGATGCAGACGACCGGCGCGGGCGCCCGCCATGGCGTCGCGGCCCGGCGACGCCAGCGGCCGCCCAGCGTGTAGAGGACGCCGAGGGGCGCCAGCAGATGGGCCAGCGCGCCGTCCTCGGTCCAGAACGCGGGCGCCTTCACGCGGCGAGCCGATCCAACGCCGGTGCGAGACGCGCAAGTATCGCATCCAGCACGCCCTCGTGCTGGGCGACGACGCCGCGCGCGTTCGATGCGAGGATGTCGCGCCGCGCGGGATCGGCGATCAGCATCGCGAGCGCGGCGGATAGCGCGGGCGGGTCGGCCACCTCGATCGCGGCATCCGCTTCAATCAGCGCCGTCGCCGCGGCAGCATTGTTGCGGCGGTCGGGGCCGAACAGGATCGCGGTGTCGAAATGCGCCGCCTCCAGCGGATTGTGCCCGCCGACCGGCACGAAGGACCCGGCGATGAACGACTGGCGCGCGAGCGAGTAGAGCAGGCCCATCTCTCCCAGCGTATCGGCGAGATAGATTTCGGTCGAGGCATCCGGCAGCTCGCCGCGCGACCGGCGGGCAATCGCGAGACCACGCGACTTCGCCAGCGCCTCGATCGCATCGCCGCGGCTCGGATGGCGCGGCGCGACGATCGTGAGGAGATCGCGGCGTGCCTGCCCGATATGCGCCTCGAAGGCGATCGCCTCCTCGCCGTCATGGGTGTTGGCGGCGAGCCAGCGCGGGCGGTCGCCGATCGCGACCGCGAGCGCGTCGCGCGCGTCGTCGTCGACGGGCAACGGCCGCGCCGCGAATTTTAGATTGCCGACATAGGCCGCATCGGGCGCGCCTAGCGACCTCAGCCGCTCCGCATCGGCGGGGGACTGCGCCAGACGGATGTCGAAGGCGGCGAGCGTCGGACGGATCAGGCGAGGGAAGCGACGCCAGCCTGCCACCGAGCGCTCGGAGAGCCGCGCATTGATAAGCGCCATGGGAACGCCGCGGGCTCTGGTCGCATGGATCAGGTTCGGCCAGAGCTCGCTCTCGATCCAAAGGGCCAGGTCCGGATGCCAGTGATCGAGGAAGCGGTCGACCCAGGCGCAGCGATCGACCGGCACATACTGATGGAACGCACCTTCCGGCAGGCGACGCTCCATCAGCTCGGCCGACGTCATCGTGCCTGTGGTGATCAGGATCGAGACACGTGGCCGGTCGACGCGCAGGCGGGCGATCAGCGCCAGGGCGGAGGTGGCCTCGCCCACCGAGGCGGCATGCAGCCAGATCAGCGGACCGGACGGACGCGCGCGGCCGGCAACGCCGCGCCTTTCGCCGGCACGCGCTGGGTCCTCCTTGCCGCGCTTCCGGCGCAGATGGAGCACCAGCAGGATTGCCGGAGTCGCCACCTCGGTCAGGCCGCGATAGAGGCCAGGCGTCAGCATCAGGCGGGCTCGATCGGCGCATGGCCGACAAGGCGGTCGGCTTCCGCGCTGACGCGGTTGAGCTCGCGCTCGAGGGCTATCCTCGCCTTTTCGACTTCGGTCTCGCTCGCATCGGGTGCGATCTCGATCGGCTGACCCCAGACGAAGACACCTCGGCCGAACGGGAGGGCCAGGAGGAAGCGATCCCAGGAACCGAGCACCTTGCGGCGCGCGGTCGCGAGCGACACCGGCACCAGGGGGGCACCGGCAAGTCGTGCCGCATGGACGGCGCCCGCGGCCGCGTGCATGCGCGGGCCACGCGGGCCATCGGGCGTAACCGCGACGGAGACACCGGACTTGAGCATGGTGATCATCGCGCGGAGCGCGTCGGCGCCGCCGCGGCTGGTCGAGCCCGAGGTCGTCTCGATGCCGAGCCGTCCGATGATGTCGGAGATCAGGCGTCCGTCGCCGTGATGCGAGATCAGCATCGAGATCCGGCGGCCCCTCGGCCAGATGAACGGCATCAGCAGCATGCGGTTGTGCCAGAAGCAGCCGACCATCGGCCGTCCCTCGGTCCAGTAGCGCTCGGGCGTCTCTCGACCGATCGTCGTCCAGCGCGTGGTGCCGTAGACGAGGCGCACATAGCCGGCGCCGATCGCGGAAAGCATCCGCCGCCCGGTGTCGGATCGCATGAACTTCTTGAGCAGGCTCATCCCGCGGCGGCGGTGACGGGAGCGCTGAGCATGGCGTCCTCGGCGAGCGCGTTGCGATAGAGGCGCGCATAGGCGCCGCCCGCCTGCAGAAGCTCGGCGTGGCGGCCGGCCTCGACCACGCGGCCGGCGTCGATCACGTAGATGCGGTCGGCGTCGATCACGGTCGAGAGTCGATGCGCGATCAGCAGCGTCGTGCGGCCCTGCATCAGGTCCTTGAGCGCCGCCTGCACCAGGCGCTCGCTCTCGGTGTCGAGCGCCGAGGTC
>CAZZLX010000205.1:0-6772 GCA_964655235.1 uncultured Rhizobium sp. | reverse complement strand
GGTGGTACTTGCCCATCACGTCGCCGACGATGCGCGCGCTCTTGCGGGCGACCTTCGACCAGTCGTAGCCGCCTTCCATCATCGCGTAGAGGATGCGGCGGTGGACCGGCTTCAGGCCGTCGCGCACGTCGGGAAGCGCCCGCGCCACGATCACGCTCATCGCGTAATCGAGGTACGAACGCCGCATTTCCTCTTCGATGGTGACGGGCGCGATGTCCGTCGGTGGAACGGTGGTCGTCACGGGGAAATTTGGGTCCGGTGCGGTTGCGAACGAAGATGGAACGCACCGGGTCGCTACGGGGTCGTTCCTATGACGCTTTGGTTAGCATATTTCGCACCCGCAAACAACGCGCGAAGGGGCTAGGGGAGCATTCCCCTGACGATAAAAATAACGGCTAGAATCAACAAGATAAAGGTCGGGCCGATGGTCATCAGGAACCCCGGTCCGCGACTCGCCGCGTCGGCGTAGTAAGCACGCGCATAAACGACCCGGCCAAGGACCCAGACGGCGCCCAGGACGGCGGCCCAGAGGTCGGCCGAAACCACCGCCGCCAGCCACAGCGCCGGCAGGAAAAGCGCCAGCTGCTCGAGCGTGTTCATCTGCACGCGGAAGACCCGCTCGAAGCCCGGATCGCCCGAGGTCGCCGGCGCCTTGATGCCGTAGTGGCGGCGGGCGCCGCTGACCTTGCGCCCGGTCCAGATGAAGACCAGCAGGGCCGCGATCGTCGCCAGCCCGGTCAGCGGATAGGCGAAGGTCATTTCCTCACGCCCATGCGGCGTTCGATGTCGGCGACATGCGCGGTCTCGCCTCGCTCCTGCGCCGCGGCCTTCTGCTGGGCCAGCGGCACGTCGAGGGCGACGAAGACCTTGCCGTCCTTATCGGCGCGGCCATAGGTCTCGGCGAACGCCGCCTCGGCGATCCCGTAGATGTCGTCGCCATTCTTGACCAGCACGCCGCCGGCATCGATCCGCTGCTGCTCGCCCCAGGGCGCCTTGAATGTCACCGGCTCGGTGAGCAGCACGGCCTGCACCGTGCCTTTCGAGCGATACTCTCCCGGACGGCCCGGATCGACCTCGTAGAGCCGATCGAAACGGTTGGCGGCGATCACGTAGCGCTCGCCGAGAGGGCCTGTGACGATGTAGTCGCCGGCCTTGGCGACGTTCTTGGTCTCGGGCTTGCCGGCAAGGACCGTCACCACCTCCTGCTCGGCCTTGGCGACCTCGATCTTGTCCTGGGCCAGCCGCGCGGTCTTCCGGAAGACCGCGGCACCGCTGAAGCTTGCCGACCTGGGGTCGAACTCCTTGTAGGCGGTCTGAGCCTCGGCGGCGGCGAGCCAACCGAGGCAGAAAAGCGCCGTCAGGACCCGTGCGAGCATCGCGGCGCCTCGATCAGAACGGGATCTCGTCGTCGAGATCGGCGCCGCCCTTCCGGGGCGGCGGGCTCGACGGGCCGGGCGCGTCCGCGAACTCGCCGCCATGGCTTGCGCCGCCGCCCTCGCCGCGGCCGTCGAGCATGGTGAGCTCGCCGCGGTAGCGCTGAAGCACGATCTCGGTCGTGTACTTCTCGGCGCCCGACTGGTCGGTCCACTTGCGGGTCTGGAGCTGGCCCTCGATGAAGACTTTGGCGCCCTTGCGCAGGTACTTCTCGGCCACTTCCGCCAGGTTCTCGTTGAAGATCACCACGCGGTGCCACTCGGTCCGCTCCTTGCGCTCGCCGGACTGGCGGTCGCGCCAGGACTCGGACGTGGCGAGCGAGAGGTTGACGACCTTGCGCCCATCCTGGGTATTGCGCACCTCGGGATCGCGCCCGAGGTTCCCGACCAGAATTACCTTGTTAACGCTGCCGGCCATGTCACTCCCTTCCCGTCGACTGCGGGGAGCCCCTTCCTAGCCGTTCTTCGGCCATCTCGTCGATGGTTCGTCGCGGCTCGTCGAAGGATCAAGAATATGCTCGCCCGGACACTAACTGAACAGATAGATTTCCGCCCGGCAATCTCAGCGCCACACAGCAAGAATGTTCGAGTTTCTGAAGGGATCGAAGGACAAGCAGCAGGCGCCTTCCCGGCCGCGGCCACCGCCGAAGCCGAAGGAGAAGCATTGGTCGGTCGCCATGATGGACGTGGCGATCTCGCTGCTGATGCGCGTGGTCACCTGGGGCATGATCATCGGCATCGCCGCGCTCGACATCTTCGCGGTCGCCTTCACTTTGATAATCGCCTTCCAGGACGACATGCCGGTCTGGCTCGTCGACTTCGTGAAGGAGTACGTGTTCGCGAGCCAGAAGCACATCCGGCTGTCGCTGAAGATGCTCAACCTCGAGGGCATCGCCGACCTGATGCGCGACAGCCTGAAGGCGCTCGGCATGCTCTGGATCGTGGTGAGCGTGCTGACATTGGGCGCGACCGTGCTCACGCGCTACGTGTGGCATCGCCGCACGCGCAAGCGCGCCGACTCCGAGGGCGGTCGTCTCGGCCGCAAGCTCGGCGCGGGCGAGGTACTGGTGCCGCTGCACGATCCGCTGATGCTGGAGATGGACGACGAGTTCAGCCGCTACGTCCACCTCTACGCCTTCTATCTCGATCTCCGCTGCCGGTCGGCGGACGACGCCTCGCGCGTCGCGCAATCGATGGAGAGCCTCAAGATGAGCCTGGGCGGCGAGCTGGTGAAGCTCGCAGAGAGCCAGGTGGTCCAGGTCAAGCGCGACGCGGCGATCAACGCGCTGTCCGACGCGGCGCGCGCGGTCACCGGCGGCGGGATCGTCGGCGTCATCCTGCGCTCGTCGGACTACCACCGCCTGAAGAAGCCGGAGTCCGCGATAGCCAAAGCTCAGGCCAACAGCGACGGCAGCACCAAGCCCAAGATGAAACTGTCGACATCGTGGGGTGCCAAGCCCTATCAGGACGTAGCCGCCTCGCCGCCATCGGCGACCGGGCCGCTGTCGACGCCGCCTCCCGCCCCCACCGAGACACCGGAGGAAGCAGCCGCACCCGCACCGGAACCACCGAAGCCGCTCGACCCGCAATCGCTCGTCGCCGCCAAGGCGCGCGACGTGCTCGCCGGTCTCCGCGGCTAGGAAAGGCGGATCAGATCACCGTCGACTTGTACTTCTCGAGGCGCATCATCAGCTCGAGGTCGATCTCTCCCGAGTTCCATCCTTCGAGCACCCGGACCTGGCGGCGCATCGACACCGACATGTCCGCCCACTTCGCCTGGTTCGCCGCCTTGACCTCGCTTTGCGGCACCAGCGGCAGCAGGCGGACCATCTCCACCACAGCCTCCTTCTGGCGGTAGTGGACCTCGCGCTGGGCCAGGTCCCAGACCTTCAGCACGTTGTCCCATCCGTCGAAGAACCAGCCGAGCTTGTCCATCGACGCCTTGAGAGCAAGCTCGGTCTCGCCCCACGGCACGATGTACTTGGCGATGTTGTCGAGGCAGTTGTCGAGGTCGGCGATCGGCGCGTTGGCGACCCGGTTGGTCTCCTCGGCGACGTCGGCGACCAGGGTCGCGTCGGGCTTCGCGTCGTCCGCCCAGTCGCCCGCGGCCCAGTCGCGCATGGCGCGCGACAGCACCGTCAGCTGCTGCCAGATCCGCCGCATGGGGCCGACCGCGGCACTGCGCGAGACGCCGAGGGGCGCGATCATGTTGCCCCATTGCTCGAGCCTGTCGAGAAGCTCCTGCAGCTCGATGTCGAGGCGTTCCCCGGCGGCGGCGAGTTCGGTCCGCGCGCGCTTCTTGCCCGAGTCCGACATCAGGTCGGTGACGACGAACTTTTCCTTGCTGTTGGAAAGCTGCTCGAGCGCGCGGACGACGACGAAAAGGCGCGTCACCAGCTCCTGGTTCTCGGCGGCGTTGAGGACCGCCTTGGCCGCCTGCGCCGCTTCCGCGCCGGCGAGCCCGGTGCTCGCGACCTTGAGCGTGGCGAGGCGGATGTCGTGCGGGCTGGTCGCGGTCTTCCGCTCCATCTCCTCCAGCAGCGCCCGGTCGTGCACGGTCAGCTTGAACATCTCCGGCATGGATTTGGCCGGGATGACATAGGTGCCCTTGGTGCCGGAGAGGCCGGGAACCAGGAATTCGACCTTTTCGGGCTGGGTCGATCGCAGCCGAGCGGCCGCCAGCACCGGCGTCGTGAACGGCACGGTGGCGCCGCGCTCGGCGAAGGTCGCCGGCCAGAAACGTTCGCTGGCAGTGGCCGTGCTCATGGATCGGCTTACGGCGCACTCGGGTGAATGAGGACGCCAATCAATCCCGTCGCGCCGACGGATGCAAGGCTACAATTTTCGAAAATCTTCATCTTTTGTTTACAATCGAGCGGAAGCCTTACTACTCCGTTCGAATGTAAAGGAGAATGGGGCGAGCGACCGGAATTGAACCGGCGACCCCCAGATCCACAATCTGGTGCTCTAACCAACTGAGCTACGCCCGCCGCCGGCGCCATACCTAATCGCACGCTTACGCCCCGTCAAGCGGCGCCAGCGAGCCAAATCCCCGGAAAATCAGGCTCGTGCCGCTCGCGGCCCGTGCCGGATCGGTCCCGACCGGGCTCCGGTTCAGAACACCTCGGCCGGCATCTCCATCAGGGTCTTGCGGCCGGCCAGCACGGTCTTGAAAAGGGTGTCGGTCTCCGGCAGGACGCGTTCCGTGAAGAATCGCGCCGTCATGACCTTGGCGGCATAGAAACCGTCGGCGTCGCCGCCGGCGGCGATCCTCGCCTGGGCGAGCTTGACCATCCGGCACCAGAGGAAGGCCATGACCACGTGGCCGAAGAGGCGCAGGTAGTCGGTCGCGCCGGAGACGGCCTCCTCGGGGTCCTTCAGGCCCCGCTCGGCCAATTGCGCGGTCGCCTGCTGCAGCTTGGCGAAGGCCTTGGCCAGAGGCATCACGAACTCGACCAGCTTCGGGTCGGCCTGGTTCGCCTGGATGAAGGCGTCGACCGGATGGAAGAAACGCCGGAGCAGCCGGCCCATGTTCTGCGGCAACTTGCGCCCGACAAGGTCGAGCGCCTGGATGCCGTTGGTGCCTTCGTAGATCTGGGCGATGCGCGCGTCGCGCACGAACTGCTCGACCCCGTGCTCGCGGATGTAGCCGTGGCCGCCATAGACCTGCTGAGCGATCACGGTCGAGGCGAAGCCCTGGTCGGTGAGATAGGCCTTCACGACCGGGGTCAGCAGCTGCACGAGCTCGTCGGCCGCTTCGCGCTTCGCCGGATCCGGATGCTTCTCGGATTCATCCAAGAGGCGGCCGGTCCAGTAGGCCATCACGCGCGCGCCTTCGGTGAAGGAGCGGATCGTCAGCAGGTTCTTGCGCACGTCCGGATGCACGATGATCGGATCGGCCGGCTTGGCCGCGTCCTTGGTCCCGGTGACCGAGCGCCCCTGCACGCGCTCCTTCGCGTAGTCGCGGGCGTTCTGGTAGGCGACCTCGGCGAGGCCGAGCCCCTGCATGCCGACCGAGAGCCTGGCCTCGTTCATCATCGTGAACATGCAGCGCATGCCGCGATGGCGGCCGCCGACCAGCCAGCCGACCGAGTTCTCGAAATTGAGCACGCAGGTGGGCGAGGCCTTGATGCCCATCTTGTGCTCGAGCGCGCCGGTGGTGACGCCGTTGTGCACGCCGGGCTTCCCGTCCGCCATCGGCAGGCGCTTGGGCACCAGGAACAGGCTGATGCCGCGAATGCCTTCCGGCGCGTCCGGCAGCTTCGCCAGCACCAGGTGCACGATGTTGTCGGTGAAGTCGTGGTCGCCGCAGGAGATGAAGATCTTGGTGCCGGTGATCGCGAAACTGCCGTCGTCGCGCGGCACGGCCTTGGTGCGGATGAGGCCGAGATCGGTACCGCATTGCGGCTCGGTCAGGCACATGGTGCCGGTCCACTCGCCGGTCGCGAGCTTCGGCAGGTAGGCGCGCTTGAGCCCTTCCTCCGCATGCGCGCGGATCGCGGCATAGGCACCGTTGGAGAGGCCCGGGAACATGCCGAAGGCGAGGTTCGCCGAGCAGAACATCTCCTTCACGACGTTGTGGAGAAGGCGCGGCATCCCCTGCCCGCCGTCCTCGACCGCGCAGGGCATCCCGACCCAGCCGCCTTCGCGGAACGCCTCGTAGGCTTCCTTGAATCCCTTCGGCGTGCGGACGACGCCGTTCTCCAGCACCGAGCCTTCCTCGTCGCCGGAACGGTTAAGTGGCTGCAGCACCTCCTCGCAGATCTGCGCGGCGGCATCGAGGATCGCATCCGCGGTGTCGGCGCCGTACTCCTCGTCGCCGGGAAGCGGCTCGGAGTCGGCCAGGACCTCGTTCAGCACGAAGCGGATGTCGCGAAGCGGCGCCTTATAAGTAGCCATCGCTAGTTCCTCAGCGGCTTGCCGGTGGTCAGCATGTGCTCCATGCGCTGGAGCGTGCCTTCGGTCTTCATCAGTCGCATGAAGGCCTGGCGTTCGAGCGCGTAGAGCTTGTCCTCGCTGGTGGGGTCGATGTGGTCGGCGTCGTCGCCGCCGGTCACGACCCTCGCCAGCTCCTTGACCACGATCTGGTCGTGCTTGGTGACCTTGCCCTGGAGCGTGAGGCCTTCGACCTGAAGCTGGATCGCGGCGACGCCGGTCGGTCCCGGGAGCTTCAGCACCGGCGGCTCGGGCGCCTTGTACTTCTTGGCGAGCTTGAGCGCGGCTTCCTTGGCATCCGCCAACAGCCGGTCGCGGTTCATCGTGATGCCGTCGCTCGGACGGAGGAAGCCCAGCTCGCGGCACTCATGCGCCGACTTGCCGACCTTCGCCATCGCCACGGT
>CAZZLX010000204.1:0-6811 GCA_964655235.1 uncultured Rhizobium sp. | reverse complement strand
GGCGTCGGGTGGGCTTTCGCAGCGCGGCCGGTCGGCGCTCGCCGAAGCCGTGCTGCAGAACCAGCATGGCGACCGGCCGCTGGCCCCGGATGTGCCGGCGCTCGACCGCTTCCCGATGGATCTCTGGCATCGCTCGGTCCTGAGAAGTGCCCGTCGCCAGCGGGCGGCCTTGCTGCAGAGCGTCGACCGGCGCGGCTTCGGGCCTCTGCGCCAGGCGATCGCAGCCCATGTCGGTCCGGCGCGGGGCGTGATCTGCGCGCCCGAGCAGATCGTGATCCTGTCGAGCACGCGCCAGGCGATCCAGCTTGCGGTCACCCTGCTGACCGAACCCGGCGATGCGGCGGCGGTCGAGGAGCCGGGATATCTCGGCGCGCGCCAGATCCTGGGCTCCGGCGGCCTCGAGCTCGCGACCATCCCGGTCGACGGGGAGGGTGCCGATCCCGAAGGTCTGTCGGGCGTGCGCCTGATCTACCTCACGCCATCGCACCAGTATCCGCTCGGTGTCGCGATGAGCCTCAAGCGCCGCATGGCGGCGCTGCGCGTCGCCGAGCGCGTCGGCGCCTGGATCATCGAGGACGACTACGACGGCGAGTTCCAGAACCGCGGTCATCCGGCGCCGTCGCTGCACGGGCTTTCCGGCGGCGGCCGCGTGATCTATGTCGGCACCTTCTCGAAGGCTATGTTCCCGGCGATCCGGCTCGCCTATCTGGTGGCGCCGCCGGATCTGGTCGACGCCTTCGCCGCGGTCCGCGTCCGTCTTGACGGCGCGACCCAGCTTCACGGCCAGGCCGCGCTCGCGGACTTCATGGAGTCGGGTGCCTTTGCCGGCCATATCCGGCGAATGCGCGGACTCTATGCCGAGCGCGAGGAAGCGCTGCTCGATCGGCTGGGTCGGCGCCTCGGCGGCGCGCTCGACCTGCCCTCGCCGGGCGGCGGATTGCAGCTCGCCGCGGCTTTCCGGAAGCGGATCGACGATCAGGCGGTGGTCCAGGGACTCGATCCGAGGCTTGCCGCGCCGATGCCGCTCTCGCGCTACTACCTGAAGGATCCGGTCCCGGGCCTGCTGATGGGGTTTGCCGCGTCGGCCGAGCCGGTGATCGCGCGCGCGGTCGATCACCTGGCGCACGCGGTCGAAAGTGGACCCAGGCGAAAGCGTCGGACTGGCTCTTCCGCCTGAACCACTTTCCGGCGACCTTCGGGACCAGAATTGGCAAGGACCGCCCGATGACCGAGACCATCGATTTCCCGCCGACCAAGAAGACCAAGGTGAAGCGGCTGCCCTATCGCGGCCACTACGACCGCGCAACCGTGCACGCGATCCTGGATGCCGGCGTGATCGCGCATGTGGGCTACGTGATCGACGGGCACCCTTACGTGACGCCGACCTCGTTCTGGCGGCACGAGGACCGTGTCTACTGGCACGGCTCGTCGGCCAGCCGCATGCTGGAGACGATCGAGGGCGGCTCGCCGGTCTGCCTGACGGTGAGCCATCTCGACGGCTTCGTCATGGCGCGCTCGGGCTTCCACCACTCGGTCAACTACCGCGCGGTGATGGCCTTCGGCATGGCGCACAAGGTGACCGACGAGGCCGAGAAGCTGCAGTCGCTGAAGGATTTCTCCGACCGGCTGTTCCCCGGACGCTGGGAGACGCTCCGCCCGGTCAACAAGCAGGAGATCAAGGCGACGATGGTTCTGAAGATGGACCTCACGGAATGCTCGGCCAAGGTGCGCACCGGCCCGCCGGTCGACGACGACGAGGACTACGCGCTGCCGATCTGGGCCGGCGTGCTGCCCGTCCGCATGGTGACCGGCGATCCGGTCGACGACGAACGCAATCTCCCCGGCGTGAAGCGGCCGGACCACCTGAACCCGAAGATCTGGTAAGGCGTCGCCGCGACTGTCATGTTCGCTCTGATCCACTCCCTCCCAGGGATCGCACGATGAGCACCCGTTCCGCCGGCCTGTCGCTGGGCTTTTCCTATGCCGGGCACATCTACTCGCATCTGCTGACGCTGCTGTTCCCGACGCTGGTCCTCTCGATCGGGCCGGAGTGGGGCATGGGCTACGAGCAGCTGCTGCCGTTGGCGCTGGCATCCTCGATCCTGTTCGGCGCGGCGGCGCTTCCGGCCGGCTGGCTCGGCGACCGCTGGAGCGCCTCGGGCATGATGGTGATTTTCTTCCTCGGCACCGGGGCGTCGACGATCCTGACCGGCTTCGCCCGCACGCCGCTCGAACTCGCGCTCGGCATGGCCGGGACGGGTCTCTTCGCCTCGATCTATCACCCGGTCGGCATCGCCTGGCTGGTGCGCAACGCCAAGAACCGCGGCAAGGCGCTCGGCATCAACGGCATCTACGGTTCGGTCGGCGTCGCCGCCGGCCCACTGGTGGCGGGCATCCTGGCCGATGCGATCTCCTGGCGCATGGCCTTCATCCTGCCCGGCATCGCCTGCGTCGTGACCGGCATCGCGATGGCGCTGCTGGTGCGCGGCGGCTCGATGATGGAGACGAAGGTCGACGCCAAGGCCGAACCGCCGGCGAGCCGCGACGACATCGTGCGCGCCTTCATCGTGCTGTCGGTGACGATGGTGTTCTCCGGTCTCATCTACCAGTGCCTGTCGCTGGCGATGCCGAAGGTCTTCTCCGAACGCGCGCACGAGGTCCTCGGTACCGGATCGACCGGCGTCGGAGCTGCGGTCGCCGCGATCTATCTCGGCGCCGGCTTCTGCCAGTACATCGGCGGCTATCTCGCCGACCGCTACTCGAACAAGTCGATCTACCTGCTGACCTTCCTGCTGCAGGTGCCGGTCTCGGTGCTGCTCGCAGCGGCGACCGGCATTCCGACGATCGCGCTCGCGCTCAGCCTCGCGATCATGCAAACGCTCAACGGCCCGTCGGAGTCGATCCTGCTCGCCAGGTACACGCCGGCGAAGTGGCGGGCGACTGCGTTCGGCGCCAAGTTCGTGCTGTCGATCGGCGTCAGCGCTGCGGGCGTGCCGCTGATCGCCTGGATCTACGGCGCCACCGGCGGCTTCGCCTGGCTGTTCTTCGTGATGGCGGCGATGGCGGCGGCGGCGGCGGTCGCCTGCCTGTCGCTGCCCGGCGGCCGCGACGCGACACCGGTCCCGGCCGCGGAAAAGGCGACCGCGGCGGCCGATTGAAAAAGAGAAACGGCGGGGAGGGGCCCCGCCGTTTTCGTCAGTACATCTTCTGGATTTGCTGCTGGTCGATCTTGACCGGGTAGCGCTGCCTCAGGCCCTGTCCGAACGAGACGCTGAGATCCTGGGCGACCTGGCCGCGGAGGCGTTGGCCGAGGGCGGTAACTTCCTTCTCCGCCTGGGCCGCATCGGCCGGCACGATTTCCTTCACCTTGACCACGACCTCGGCGTCCGGGGCAGAGGCACGCGCAGTCTCGCCCGGCTTGTTGCCGAAGATCGCCGCCGCCACCTGCGGCGCCACGTTCTCGCTGCGTCCGCCACGCGAGACCGGCCCGAGCGTATCGACGGTGAGGCCGTTCTCGGCCGCGACCTTGGCAAGGTCGCCGTTGGCCGCCTTGACCTTGGCGAAGATGTCCTCGGCCTTCGCCTTGGCGGCGATCGCCCGCTTCTCGGCGAGCCAGGCCTGGGTGACCTCGTCCTTCACCTGGTCGAGCGGCTTGAGCGCCGCCGGCGTGACGTTGTCGGTTCGGAGTACGAAGAAGTCGCCGCGATCGGTCTCGACGAGGCCGCTCGCCTTGCCGGCCTCGGTCGAGAACAGGGTGCTCAGCAGCTGCGCGCGATCGGTCGCCGGCAGTTCGACCGGCTTGCCGTCGGGGCCGAGGCCGTTGCGATCCAGCGGGCCGACCTCGACGATCTTGAGGTTCAGCTTCTTCGCCGCCTCGTCGAAGGTGCCGCCGCCGACGATCTCGTCCTCGAGCTTGACCGAGAGGCGCGCGATCTGGTCGGAAGCGTGCTCCTTGGCGATCGCCGCCTTGAGTTCGTCGCGCACCTCGTCGATCGTGCGGACCGACGCGGGTTCCACCTTCTCGACCTTGAACACGTGCCAGCCGAGCGAAGTCTTGATCGGCTGCGTCACGCCGCCCTCGAGCGCGGCGAACACCGCGTCGCCGAGTTCGGCCGGAAGGTCGGCCTTGGCGACCGTGCCCAGCTTGATCGCCTCGGCGTCGAGCTTGGCGATGTCCTTGGCCGCGGTCGCGAAGTCGCCCGACTTCGCCGCCTCGACCAGCTTCTTCGCGTCCTCTTCCTCGCTGACCAATGCCTGCAGGAGCTCGCGCTTCTCCGGCGTCTGGTACTCGCTGGCGTTCCGCTCGTACTCCTCCTTGATCTGCGCTTCCTCGACGGGGAGCGTCGCCGCCAGCTCCTCGACCGCGAGCCTCAGCATCGCGCCCTTGCGATACTCGGGCGCGGTGAACTGCGCGGCGTGATCCTTGTGGAAGGTCGCGAGCTCCTCGGCCGTGGGCTCGGGGATCGCGGTCATCGCGTCGTGGCGGATCTGCACCGCCTCGGCGGTGCGACGCTCGCTGCGATAGCGCTCGAGCGCCATCACCAGCGACTTCGGCGGCACAGCACCGGCTTCGATCGCGCCGGAGACGAGCTGTCGGTCGATGTCGCGGCGGATCACCTTCACGTAGTCCTGCTCGCTCATGCCGGCGTTGCGGAGCGCCATGGCGAAGGCGTTGGGCGTGAACACGCCGGTCGAATCCTTGAAGGCGGGCTCGCGGCGGATCTGCTGGCGGATGACCTCGGGCCCCACCTCGATGCCGAGGCGCTGCGCCTCCTGGTCGAACAGGCTGGTCTCGACCAGCCGCTCGACCGTCTGGTCGAGGACGCCGAACTGGGCCGCCTGCTCCGAGGTGAAGCGCTGGCCGAAGCGTTGGCGGAGCTGGTTCACCTGCGCTTGGAAGGCGCGGCCGATCTCGGCGGCGTTGATCTCCTGCGAGCCGGCGACGATCGCCGGCCGGTCCGGGTTCGAGATCGCGCGGACCACGTCGCCGATGCCCCAGATCGCGAAGGAGCCGACCAGGATCGCGAACAGGATCTTGATGAAGTAAGAGCCGAGCCGGGAGCGAAGCGCCTGAAGCATGGAGCCTTTGACCGTGACGGAAAACGAAAACGCCGGGCGCTCGACTGAGCCCCGGCCCCTTAAATCGCATTCTAGGCGCCTGGATTGCCAGGGGGAACCGCGAATTCCGTGCCCCGGCGCAGTGTCCACCCTTCCGCCGGCCCCGGCGTCGCATCCCGGCTATGATATTGATTTTATTGCGATTATTAACAACCCAGACGTGTAGTCTCGACCGGATCCCGAGGCGCATGCTAGGGAGCCGGCAAAACAATGCGCACAGGAGGATCGCCCGGTGCCTCTGATCGTCGGTAACTGGAAGATGAACGGCCTCCGGGCCGACGGCACCCTGCTGGCGGCCGGGATCGCGGCCAAAGCCAAGGGCAACCTGCCGAAGGGGCGGGAGGTCGTGGTCTGCCCGCCGTTCACGATCCTCGAGCGCGTCCAGTCGAAGCTGACCGGCTCAGGCGTCGGCCTCGGCGCCCAGGACTGCGCGGCCAAGGAAGCCGGCGCTTTCACCGGCGACATCTCGCCCGGCATGATCAAGGAGGCCGGCGCCAGTTGGGTGATACTCGGCCATTCCGAGCGCCGGGCTGGCCATGCCGAGACCGACGAACGCGTCCGCGCCAAGGTCGAGGCCGCCGAGGCGGCCGGCCTCGCCACCATCGTCTGCGTCGGCGAGACCTTGGAGGAGCATGACGGCGGCAAGGCCAAGGACGTGGTCGCCCGGCAGCTCCAGGGCTCGCTTCCGGACAAGCGCCCGGCCCGCTGGGTCGTGGCCTACGAGCCGGTCTGGGCGATCGGCACCGGTCGGACCGCCAAGGCGGAGGTGATCGGCGCCATGCACCGGCACATCATCGTCCAGCTGCAGCGCCGTTTCGGGAAGCTCGACGGCGTCTCGATCCTCTATGGCGGCTCGGTCAAGGCCGACAATGCCCGGGAGATCCTGAACATCGACGGCGTCGACGGCGCGCTGGTCGGCGGCGCCAGCCTCAAGGTCGACGAGTTCTGGGCGATCTGCTCGGCGCGGACCTGAAAACCCCTCCCGGCAGGGGAGGGGCAATCCCATATGACGACAATCCGCCGCTGGCGTCGGCCGCGGTTCGGCGCTAAAACCCGCCGTCCTGAAAGGTCCGGAACCCGATGATCGTTGTCCTGATCACCATTCATATCCTGATCGCGGTCGCCATGATCGGCGTCGTGCTGATGCAGCGCACGGACCAGTCGGGCCTCGGCGGCCTGGGTGGCGGCGGCGGCGCCGGCGGCAACTTCATGTCGACCCGCGGCCAGGCCAACCTGCTCTCCCGGACCACCGCGATCCTGTTCGCGGCCTTCGTCGTCACCAGCCTGACCCTGGTCCTGATCGCGGCGCCGTCGAATCGCTCGCGCTCGATCGTCGACGAGGTGAACCCTCCGGCCGCCCCGACTCAGCCCGCGCAACCCGCGGTTCCATTGACTCGTTGATGGTGTCGAGGCGCCGAGGCTGGCCCCGGGCCCGGCGGGTAGTGTAGTTTCGGGGTCCATGACGCGCTTCATCTTCATCACCGGCGGCGTCGTGTCTTCCCTTGGCAAAGGTCTGGCGTCGGCGGCCCTCGGTGCGCTGCTCCAGGCACGCGGCTACAAGGTCCGCCTGAGGAAGCTCGACCCCTATCTCAACGTCGATCCGGGGACCATGAGCCCCTACCAGCACGGCGAGGTCTACGTCACCGACGACGGGGCCGAGACGGACCTGGACCTGGGACACTACGAGCGCTTC
>CAZZLX010000203.1:0-6850 GCA_964655235.1 uncultured Rhizobium sp. | reverse complement strand
TATGTCGTGGCCTCTTTCCAGCGCGACCGCATCCGCTCGACCGAGGCCGGCCTCAAGTACTTCGTCTTGGGCGCGCTGTCCTCCGGCATGCTGCTCTACGGCTGCTCGATGATCTACGGCGCGACCGGCGCCACCGGCTTCGAGGCGATCGCCCAGTCGGTCGCCGACAACGAGGGGGCGGCCTCGATCGGCCTCGTCTTCGGCATCGTGTTCCTCGCCGCCGGCCTCGCCTTCAAGGTCTCGGCCGTGCCCTTCCACATGTGGACGCCCGACGTCTACGAGGGCGCGCCGACGCCGGTGACCGCGCTGTTCGCGATCGCGCCGAAGGCCGCCGCCGTGGCGCTGTTCGTTCGCGTCATGATCGGCCCGTTCGGCGAGCTGGTGATCGACTGGCGCCCGATCCTGATGGCGATCTCGATCGGCTCGATGGCGCTCGGGTCTGTCGCCGCGATCAACCAGACCAACATCAAGCGCCTGCTCGCCTACAGCTCGATCGGCAACATGGGCTACGCCCTGGTCGGTCTTGCCGCCGGCACCGAGTCCGGCGTCCGCGGCGTGCTGATCTACCTGGCGATCTACCTGGTGATGACCGCCGGCTCCTTCGCGGTCGTACTGTCGATGCGCCAGGGCGGCAAGATGGTCGAGAACATCTCCGACCTCGCCGGCCTGTCGCGGACCCATCCGGCCATGGCGATGGCCTTCGCGATCTTCCTGTTCTCGCTCGCCGGCATCCCGCCGCTGGCAGGATTCTTCGGCAAGCTCTACGTCTTCCTCGCCGCGGTCGAGGCGGGGCTCTACACGCTCGCCGTGATCGGCGTGCTGACCTCGGTGGTCGGCGCCTACTACTATCTCCGCATCATCAAGATCATGTACTTCGACGAGGCGGCGGTGCCGCTGGACAAGGATGCGATCGGCGGCACGGTCGGCGCGGTGCAGGCGGTCAGCGCGCTGCTGATCCTGCTGTTCTTCATCTGGCCGAGCCCGGTGCTGACCACCGCCGCGATGGCCGCGCGCGCGCTCTTCCCGGCATGACGCTTCCCGCCGAATTCCGGCGGGTCGCGTTCGAAGAAGTCGGATCCACCAACGCCGAGGCGCTCCGCCTCGCCGAGACCGGCGCGCCCGAGTTCACCTACGTGACCACGCGGCGGCAGTCGGCCGGGCGCGGCCGCCGCGGCAAGACCTGGATCTCGCCCGAAGGCAACCTCTACGCGACGATCGTTCTCAGGCCCGACCGGCCGCCGGCGGTCATCTCGCAACTCTCCTTCGTCGCGACCCTCGCGGTCGGCGATCTCGTCGATCGTCTCGGGGTCAAAGGCAGCGTCGGCTTCAAGTGGCCGAACGACGTGCTGGTCGACGGTGCCAAGATCTGCGGCATCCTGCTTGAGGGCGGGCAGGGGCATCTGGTCGCCGGCATCGGCGTCAACATCGCCCATTTCCCGCCGGACACGCCCTATGGTGCGACCTCCGTCGCCGCGAAGTGTGGTCGCGCCGATCTCGAGGAGGCAACCGCCGGGCTCGCCGGCGCGTTTCTGGAGCGCTACCGCCTCTGGCTCGCCCGGGGGTTCGGCCCGGTGCGCGAGGCGTGGCTCGCGCGCGCCATCGGGCTCGGTCGCGAGATCAAGGTGACCTTCCGCGAAGGCGATACCGACGCCGGCATCTTCTCGGCGCTGGACGAGTCCGGCGCCCTCGTGTTGACCCGCGAAGGCGCCAGCCGGAAGATCACCGCCGGAGAGGTCTTCTTCGCCGCATGAAAAAGCCCAAGTCCTCCGAGCTTCTCTTCCTGCCTCTGGGCGGGGCCGAGGAGATCGGGATGAACCTCAATCTCTACGGCTACGGCGGCAAGTGGCTGATCGTCGACTGCGGCGTGACCTTCGGCGACGACACGACGCCGGGCGTCGAGTTGATCCTTCCCGATCCCGAATGGATCGTCGAGCGCCGCAAGGACCTGGTCGGCATCGTCGCGACCCACGCGCACGAGGACCACATCGGCGCCATCCCGTATCTCTGGCCGCAGCTCGGATGTCCCGTTTATGCGACGCCGTTCACCGCGGCGGTGCTGAAGCGGAAGCTGCAGGAGGCCGATCTCGCGCGGCGGGTCGAGATCCGGCCGATCCCGGTGTCGGGCAGCTTCAGGATCGATCCCTTCGATCTCGAGCTGATCCACCTGACCCACTCGATCCCCGAGCCCATGGCGATCGCGCTGAAGACGCCGGCCGGAACCGTGCTGCATACCGGCGACTGGAAGTTCGATCCCGACCCGCTGATCGGACCCGTCGCGGACGAGGCGGCGCTTCGCAGGCTCGGCGACCAGGGCGTGCTGGCCCTGGTCGGCGACTCGACCAATGTCTTCGTCTCGGGCGAGGCAGGCTCCGAGGCCGATGTCCGCCGCAACCTGGAAGAGCTGGTCGGCCGCTTCCGCGAGCGCGTCGTGGTCGCCTGCTTCGCCTCCAACGTCGCGCGCCTCGAGTCCATCGCGCTCGCCGCCAAGGCGCATGACCGCCACGCGGCCCTCGTCGGCCGCTCGCTCTGGCGCATGTACGACTCGGCCAAGGAAGCCGGATACCTCCGCGACCTGCCGCCCTTCGTCACCGAGCACGACGCCGGCTTCCTGCCGCGCGACAAGGTGGTGATGATCTGCACGGGAAGTCAGGGCGAGCCGCGCTCGGCGCTCTCCCGGATCGCGTCCGGCACGCATCCGCACGTGACGCTGGAGCCGGGCGACGCGGCGATCTTCTCCTCACGCAACATCCCTGGCAACGAGCGAGCGATCGCCAGGCTGCAGAACCAGCTCTCCAAGCTCGGCGTCGACATCGTGACGACCGCGGAAGAGGCAGGAGTGCACGTCTCCGGCCATCCGGCCCGTGACGAGCTCGCCCGCATGTACCAGTGGGTCCGGCCCCGGATCGCGATCCCGGTCCATGGCGAGGCCCGCCACCTGGCCGAGCATGCCAAGCTCGCCCGCGAGTGTCAGGTGCCGGAGGCGGTGGTCTCCGAGAACGGCTCGATCGTGCGCCTGGCGCCAGGGCCGGCGACGGTGATCGAGCACGTGACCGCCGGCCGCCTCGCCCTCGACGGTACCCAGCTGGTTCCTCTCGACGGCGGCGCCATGCGCGCCCGCAAGAAGCTCATGACCCACGGAATCGCGGTGGTGACCCTGGTGGTTGGCCGCGGCGGCAAGCTCGAGGCCGATCCGGTGGTAAGCCTCCAAGGCGTGGTCGACAACGACACCAGCGAAGGCCTGATCGAGGGGGCGGCCGATGCCGTCGCCGGCGCCTTCGAGGATCTCGGCAAGGGCGAGCGCCGGGACGACGATGCGGTGCGCGAGGCAGCCAGGCTCGCGGTCCGGCGCTTCGTCAACGCCGAGGTGGGCAAGAAGCCGCAGACCGAGGTCCACCTCGTCCGGATATAGTGGGCGGGCAACGAACGGAGCGACCATGATCGGCCGCCTCAACCATGTCGCGATCGCCGTGCCCGACCTGAACGCCGCCTCGGCCACCTATCGCGGGCTGCTGGGTGCCCAGGTCTCGAACCCGGTGCCGATGCCGGCGCATGGCGTCACCACGGTCTTCGTGACCCTGCCCAACACCAAGATCGAGCTGCTGCATCCGCTGGGCGACGCCTCGCCGATCGCGGGCTTTCTCGCCAAGAACCCGGCAGGCGGCATCCATCACGTCTGCTATGAGGTCGAGGACATCCTGGCGGCCCGAGACGCCCTCAAGGCCGCTGGCCTGAGGGTGCTCGGCGACGGCGAGCCGAAGATCGGGGCGCACGACAAGCCGGTGCTCTTCCTGCACCCTAAGGACCTCTTCGGGACCCTCGTCGAGCTCGAGCAGGCCTGAGCCGCCCATGACCTGGGCGACCGGCATCATGGTCTACGTCGTGCTCTGGTGGCTCGCCTGCTTCGCCGTCCTGCCGCTCAAGGTCGAGGTCCCGGACAGCGTGCCCACCGGGCAGGCAACGAGCGCCCCCTCGAACCCCCGACTCGTCTGGAAGGCGGGGCTGGCCGCGATCATCGCCGCGGTATTTTGGGGTGTTATCTGGTGGCTGGTAACTTACGATCCGTTCGGTTTCGACCTGATCGGACGTGAATAGCTCAATGGATTGAAGACATTGTTGTGACATTTGACGCTATCGCTTGAACGCGGTGCGATCTATGCAAACATTCGCCGCGGAGGGGGATTTCTTCGTCAAAAGGACGGAGGTCTCTATGCGGCAAAGTCCCTGGCGCTCGATCGCTTTCGCATCGGCGCTCCTGATTGCCGGCATCTGGGCCATAGGGTCCGGCTGGCAGGTGTCTGAAGCTTGGCCCGTTCGAAAGGCGATGGCGCGCGTCGATCTGGCGCGCGAGGAGATCGCCTGCGGGAACCGCTCTGCCTCGCCCGCCAACCAGCAGCGCTGCCGCGACCTCGCCGAGATCATGAATCGGGGAGAGCAGGCGGAAGCCTATTTCCTCGACGGCATGGTCGTGTTGGGGCCTACGCTCCTCCTGCTCGGTCTCGCCTTCTGGCTGCGGCGCGGGCAGGGTGGCGGCCGACACAATGGGCATCACGGACACCACCACCATCGACGTCCGTCGGCGGCATAGAAACTCGGGGCGGGGCCGCCCTATAACGGGGGCATGTCAGGCTATTGCCGGGTCGCTCCCGGGCACCCCGTCCATGGTCCCTATCACGACACCGAGCACGGCTTCCCCGTCGCCGACGACAAGGTGCTGTTCGAGCGCCTGATCCTGGAGATCAATCAGGCCGGGCTGTCCTGGCTCGTGGTCCTCAATAAGCGCGAGGCGTTCCGGAAGGCATTCCGCGGCTTCGACCCGGCCAAGGTCGCGCGCTTCGGCGACCAGGACCGGGCGCGGCTGATGGCCGATGCGGGGATCGTCCGCAACCGCCTCAAGGTCGAGGCCGCGATCCACAACGCCAAGGTGGTTCTCGATCTGCAGAGGAGCCATGGCAGCTTCGCCGCCTGGATCGAGGCGAACCATCCGCTTCCCAAGCAGGAGTGGGTCAAGCTCTTCCGCAATACGTTCCGCTTCACCGGCGGAGAGATCGTCGGCGAATTCCTGATGAGCATCGGCTATTTGCCCGGCGCGCACGCCGAAGACTGTCCGGTGCACAAGAAGATCCTGAAGTCGAAGCCGGCCTGGAAGAAGAGGGGCTAGAAACGAAACAAGGGCCTTTCGGCCCTTGTAGTCGTCCCCCGAGGATCCTCCCCAAACCCGGGCAACAGCCTTTGGTCTCTCGACCTCGGCTTTCGTTCTTCTTCTTCTTATGTCCAAGATGTAACCTAACCGCTTGGGGTTGTCACGCTCAATTTTTGGCCTGAACGCCGCTTTCAGCGCCGCTTTTTGCGCAGATTACGGGCAAAAACCCGATCTTCGGCAGCGCGTTGACGCAGCGGTCCGAGCCTCGTACGGTCACGCCCGCTTTTCGATCAACCCCGCCCGCCGGAGTTCACCCATGGCCTTCAAGCCGTTGCACGACCGCGTCGTGGTCAAGCCGCTCGACCAGGAAACCAAGTCCAAGGGCGGGATCATCATTCCCGACACGGCGAAGGAGAAGCCCCAGGAGGGCAAGGTCATCGCCGCCGGTCCGGGCGCCCGCGACGAAAGCGGCAAGCGCGTGCCGCTCGGCGTGAAGGTCGGCGACCGCGTGCTCTACGGCAAGTGGTCGGGCACCGAGGTCAAGGTCGACGGCGAAGACGTCGTCGTCATGAAGGAATCCGACCTCTTCGGCATCGTCGGCTGATCGCCCGGTGAAGGTCGACCTCGACGCCGTCGCCAGGCACATAGCCGAGGTCGCCGCCGAGGAGATCATGCCGCGCTTCGGCCGGCTGGCCGAGGGCGACGTCGAGGAGAAGACGCCCGGCGACCTGGTGACCGCCGCCGACAAGGCGGCGGAGCTGCGGCTGACGCCGATCCTCCGGGATGCGCTGCCGGGCTCGCTGGTGGTCGGCGAGGAGGCGACGTCCGCCGATCAGAAGCTGCTGGAGCACCTCGCGGGCGAGGCGCCGGTCTGGGTGATCGATCCTGTAGACGGCACGCTCAACTTCGCCGCCGGCATCCCGATCTTCGGCGTCATGGTCGGCCTCGTGCGCGGCGGCGAGGTTCTGGCCGCCTGGATCCACGATCCGGTACGCAATCGCACGATGACGGCGGAAGCCGGCGGCGGCACCCATGTTGACGGACAGAAAGTCCGCGTGGCGAAGCCCGCCGACGTGAAGCGCATGTCTGGCAACCTCGCCTTCCATACCGGCGATCGCGAGCAGGCCGCGCGCGTCGCACGCAATGCCGACAAACCGGCCTCGATCATCTCGCTCCGCTGCGCCGCCGCCGACTACTTCAACCTGGCCGAGGGCCGCACACACTTCGCGCTGTTCAACCGCACCTGGCCTTGGGACCACGCGCCGGGATGGCTCCTGCACAAGGAGGCGGGGGGCTTCGGCCAGTTCCTCGACAATACGCCCTATCGACCGACCGAGGTCTATCGACGCCTGTTCCTCGCGCCGAACGAGGCGAGCTGGAGGTCGCTGGTCAATTCGCTGGCATTGGTTGAGCGTCGCCAGCAGGTCCGCTAGAGAAGTCCGCCTTTCCTTCAAGGAGTCCCCGATGTCCGACGCGCCCAAGCCCGCCCAGAAGTCCCGACCCGTCGCGTTCCTCGGTCTCGGCGTGATGGGGTATCCGATGGCGGGGCATCTCGCCCGCGCCGGCCACAAGGTCACCGTCTACAACCGTACCGAAGCCAAGGCTAAGGCCTGGGCGGTCGAATACAGCGGCAAGTCGGCGCCGACGCCGGCGGAAGCCGCCAAGGGAGCCGACATCGTCTTCTGCTGCGTCGGCAACGACGACGATCTC
>CAZZLX010000202.1:0-6861 GCA_964655235.1 uncultured Rhizobium sp. | reverse complement strand
ATCTTGTCGTCGACGTTGCCCGTGGGCTCGTCGGCGAGCAGCAGGCTCGGCCGCTCGATCACGGCGCGCGCGATGGCGACCGGCTGCTGCTGGCCGCCCGAAAGCGTCGACGGAAGGTCGTCGAGATGATCGGCGAGTCCGACCCAGGCGAGGAGCTCGGCAACGTGGTCGCGGATCTGGGATTCCCTGGCGCCGGCAACCCGGAGCGGCAGCGCCACATTGTCGAGGGCCGAGAGATGACCGATCAGCCTGAAGTCCTGGAAGACCACGCCGATGCGGCGGCGAAGCGCCGGCAACTCGTGGCGCTCGATCGCCGCAACGTCGCGATCGAAGAGCTCGATCCGTCCCCTCACGGGCTTGAGTGCCAGGTAGAGGAGCCGGAGCAGCGTGGACTTGCCGGCGCCGGAGGGACCGGTGAGGAAATGGAAGGATCCCGCCGCCAGCTCGAAGGTGAGGCCGGAGAGCACGTCTGGCCCCCGGGCATATCGCGCGGCCACGTCCTCGAAGCGTACCAACCCGCCCGTCCCTTCCGTCTGCGGCCCCGCCTTCGCAGAAGGACCGCCTTCGGCAACATCGCACGGGGGGCAAAGGCCCGTAAAGTCGCCCTTCCCGACCCGCAAGCACCTGCCACGCCTTGCAAAATGCCGTCGGCGCACCCTATAGATGGACAGTCGCCCGGCGCCATCCGCCAACGGGAGCCCGACCCGGCTTTGATTCTCACCTGTCCCGCCTGCGGCAAACGCTATCTCGTTCCGTCGAGTGCGCTCGGGTCGGCTGGCCGTCGGGTCCGCTGCGCCGCATGCGGCGAGACGTGGTTCCAGGACGCCCCGCCTCCGGACGCCGAGACGCCGGTCGAGTCCCCCTTCGAGGATCCGGTCATCGATCCGCCGCCCGAGGACATCGAGCCGCCGCCGCTCAGGGCCGGCTCGAACCTGCCGGCGCTGCGCCGGCGACCCGAGAAGAAGAAGTTCCCCGTCGGCTGGGTCCTGCTCGGCCTCTTCATCGTCGCGGTCATCGGCGGCGGCGTGCTGGCGCGCAACACGATCGTCGGACTCTGGCCGCCATCGGCGCGGCTCTACGAGATGGTCGGCCTGCCGGTGCCGGTGCCGGGTGCGGGTCTCGTCCTGCACGACGTGGCGACCGAGCGCATGACCCAGGGCGGCGTGCCGATCCTGGTCGTCACCGGTACGCTCGCGAACCCGACCCAGGAAGTGAAGAACGTGCCGAAGCTGCGCGTCAGCCTTCGCGACGCCCGCCGTCAGGAAGTCCAGAGCTGGGTGTTCTCCGCCGATACCTCGAAGCTGGTGCCAGGCGAGTTCGTCAAGTTCGGCAGCGAATTCGCCAACCCGTCGACCGAAGCGGTCGACCTGACGCTGACCTTCACCAACAGCGACTAGCCGCTCACGCCGCCGCTAGAAGCGGCGGAGCAAGCGGTCGATGTAGTCGCGCTCGATCTGTGGACGGGTGGGCTCGGAGGCACGGCGGCGGAGTTCGTCGAAGATCTCGCGCGAGCGCTGGATGTCCGCCTCCTCCGGGATCTCGACGTGGCCGCGGTTCATGCCGCCCGAGTTGCGGGTCGGGCGTCCCAGCGGGTCGCGGCCCTGGCGGTCGGCCTGCGGCCGCGGCTGGCCCGGCGCGGGCTCGCCCATGCCCTCCCCCTCGCCCGGATCCTGGCCTTCCATCTGGCGGGCCATCTGCTCTGCCATTTCCTGGGCACCCTGCTGCAGCTGCTCCAGCGCGTCGGCCTGAGGGCCGACGGCATCGCCCCAACCCTGGCGGCGAAGCGCTTCCGTCGCATCGCGCATCGAGCGCTCGGCTCGGCCAAAGGCGCCCGGGATGTCGCCGCTCTCGCCCATCTGGCGCATCAGGTCGCCTAGCATCCGGCGAAGCGCATCCTGGGTATCGGCCGCGCCGGAAGCCGCCTGCTCGTCGCCTTCGCCGGGCTGCCCCTGGCCTTGTTGGCCCTGGCCGCGTTGGCCGCGCTGGCCCTGCTGGCCGCGCTGCCCCTGGCCCGGCTGCTGACCACGCTGCCCCTGCTGGGCCCGCTGGCCTTGCTGCCCGCGTTGTCCCTGCTGACTCTGCTGGCCTTCGGCGTCTTCCTGGCCCTGCTGGCGCTGATGGCTCTGGTCGAGCAGCTGGCGCTGGCGCTTGGCGAGATCCTGGAGGTTCTGCAGCATCTTCATCTGCTGCTGCATCTGCTGGTTCGGCCGACCGAGCTGGGCCGAGCGAAGGTTCTCCAGCATCTCCTTGAGCTGGGAGAGCATCTGCTTGGCGGCGTCGCGGTTGCCCGATCGCGCAAGCTCGCGTGCCTTGTCGAGCATGCGCTGCAGGTCCTGTCGCTCGACCATCTGGGTGCCCGGCGGCAGCGCCTGCATCTCCTGCTGATCGGCGTTCTTCTGCTGCTCCATCATCTGGCGCGCCATCGCCTCCAGATAACGGTCGATCGCGCGCTGCAGCTCGTCCATCAGGCGCTGCAGCTCCTGATCCTCGACGTTGCGGGCGAGCGCATCCTCGAGCGCCTGCTGCGCCTGACGCAGCTCGCGCATCGCGATCGAGACGTCGCCGTCCTCGACGCGGAGCGCCACGTCCCAGAGCAGCTGCATCGTCGACTGCAGGCCGTCCTTGGAATCGTCGTGACGCAGTCGGCCCATCGCCGACTTGAGCCCCATGAAGACCACGATATCGTCGGCATAGGCGCCCGGGCGGGACGCGATCTCGGCGAGGCTCCGCATCACGCCGGCACGGTTCTGGGCCGGCGCCTGCGCCAGCTTCTTGCGCTCGGCCACGATCGCGCGCGCGACCGGATGGCGGAAATTGCGCTCGGGCAGAACGAGCTTCTGCGGCTCGCTCTCACCGGTCTGGCCGATTGCGTCGGTGGCGAGCAGCGTCACCGCCACCTGGAGCCCGGCCCAGGGATGGGCGGTCAAGTCGTGATAGCTGGCATTCGCCGCCTCCTTGAGGCTGAGGCCCGGAAGCGCAAGCGCCAGCTCGATCATCTCCTCGGCATCCATCTCGGTGGCGCTGTCGTCGGCGCGGCGCACGCGCGCCACCACCGACTCGACGCCGTAGTCGTCGGTCGCCGCGTAGTCCAGGCGAAGCGCACCGCGATCGCTCTGTGCCGGCGGCTGACGGAAGGCCGCCGTCGGCGGGTTGTCCGGCACCACCTGGATGCGCCAGGCGCCGAGTTCCCTCTGACCGGACGCCACCGCGATGCGGTTGCCCTCGACCAGTGTCGTCGTCGCACGATGGCTGGCGGGACCCAGGCTCTCGAATGCGGTCGCCTGATCGTCGACCAACAGGTTCGGCGAGGCCTTGAGACCGTTCACCTGCGCGAGGAGGACCGAGCGTACCGGAATCTCGATCGGGGCCCCGGCGTGCTGCTGGCGCGCATCGAGGAAGATCGGAGCTTTTCCGGTATAGGCAGGCGGATTGACCCATAGGTCGAGCGTCGTGCCCGGTCCGGCGTTGGCCCCGGCCATGTCGGGCGTCACCGCCCGGGCCATGCGGTCGCCGACCTCGCCCCACGAAGCCGCGAGCCCGATGACGAGCAGGAGCCCGACCGCGGCGCGGATGCCGAGCAGGTCGGCGCGCCCCCAGCCGGCTTCGGGAACGCCGACGCGAAGGCGCGCGAGTCGCTGCGCGAGGCGGCGGCGATGCGCCTCCCACAAGGCGCGGCTGACTGGATCGGAGGTGCCGAGCGCCAGCTGGTCGTTGATTCCGGAAAGCGGACGATGGGCGAGATCGCTCGCGACCTCGAGCCGGCGGCGTGCCGCATCCTCGCCGGGAAGCGCCAGCGCCGCCAGCGCGCGCCAAGCGGCGAACAGGAACCCGATGCCGAACACGCCGAGCACGGCGGCATGGGCCCAGGACGGAAGCTGCGGCAGGACGTCGAGGAGCGAGAGCCCGAGGAAGGCGCCGAGGATCGCCGCCGGAAGCCAAAGAGCGGGCCACAGCTGTTCCCAGAACAGGGCCGCCCGAGCCAGTTTCACTTGGCGGGCGACCCGGCTTTGAGTGCCCGGATCAAGAAGGCTCTGGGGGACGCGCTCTTCCATCAAGTCACCTCACGGCCGATCGCGCCGGCCGGCTCGGGAAGGAGCGCCGAAGCTCCCTAGAGCCAATCTGGAACGCGGTCGCGCCCGATAAGATCCTCGTAGCTCGGCCGCGGCCTAACCACCGCGAATTGCTGGCCCCGGACAAGCACCTCCGGCGCCAATCTGCGCGCATTGTAGCTGGAGGCCATGACCGCGCCATAGGCCCCCGCATGCGTGATCGCAAGAATGTCACCAGCCCCGACGGGCGGCAGGTCGCGGTCCTTGGCGAAGAAATCCCCCGATTCGCAGATGGGGCCGACAACATCCACCGGGCGCGACTTCGTGCCGGGCATCGGCTCGGCCACGGTCACGATCGGGTGATGCGCCTCGTAGAGCGTCGGTCGGATCAGGTCGTTCATCGCGCCGTCGACGATGACGAAGGTCTTGGCCGAGCCTTCCTTGACGAAAAGGACCTTGGTCAGGAAAACGCCCGCCTCGGCGACCAGCCGCCGGCCCGGCTCCATCACCAGCTTGCAGCCGGCGTCCTTCGCCGCATCGAGCGCGATCTTGGCGTAGTCGGCGACCTTGGGCGGCTCCTCGCCGGTATAGCCCACGCCGAGCCCGCCGCCGACATCAAGGACATTGATCGGAATCCCTTCGGCGCGAAGGGCCTTCACGAACTCGACCATGCGCGCGAAGGCGGCGCGGTACGGCTCGAGGTTTGTGATCTGCGAGCCGATATGACTGGCGACGCCGACCGGCTCGAGCGAGCCGTGCTTGGCCGCCCGCTTGAACACGTCCATCGCCTGGTCGAGGTCGATGCCGAACTTGTTGCCCTTCTTGCCGGTCGTGATCTTGGCGTGGGTCTTGGGATCGACGTCGGGGTTGATGCGGACCGCGATCTTGGCGCGCTTGCCCATCTGGCGGGCGACGTCGGCCAGCAGGTCGACCTCGTGATCCGACTCGACGTTGAACTCGCCGATCCCGGCCGAGAGAGCGAACGCCATCTCCTCGGCCGACTTGCCGACACCGGAATAGACGATCTTCTTCGGATCAAAGCCCGCGGCGAGCGCGCGGCGGATCTCGCCCTCGGAGACGGTGTCGGCGCCGGCGCCGAGCTTCTGCAGGAGGCTCAGGATCGCTTGGTTGTCGTTCGCCTTCATCGCATAGCAGACGAGCGAATCCGTGCCTGCGAGCGCATCGGCGTATTCGCGATAGCGGCGTTCGATGCCGCCGCTCGAATAGACGTAGACAGGCGTGCCTACCTGCTCGGCGATGGTGGCAAGGTCGACCCCCTCCGCGTGGAGCCGGCCGTTCTTGTAGACGAAGTCGTTCATTTGGTCGGGTAGGTCCGGGGAAAGGGAATGTTCTTGGCATCGGCGGGCGGCTCGAGCGTGCCCGGCTTCTTGCCGCAGGCCGAGACCGACACGGCGAGAAGCAGCAGGATTATCAGCGATCTCATAGCCACGCCTTCCTTGCCGCCTTGGCCTGGCGGAGCACGTTCGCCGGTGCCGTGCCGCCGTAGCTGGTGCGGCTCGCCGCCGAACGCTCGACGGTCAGCACCTTGAACACGTCCTTGGTGATGCGCTTGTCGACGCTCTGGAAGTCCGCGAGCGTGAGGTCGCCGAGATCGACTCCCTTTTCCTCGGCCAGGCGCACGGCGCGGCCGGCGACATGATGAGCCTCGCGGAACGGGATCCCGATCGTGCGCACGCACCAGTCGGCGAGATCGGTCGCGGTCGCATAGCCCTGGGCCGCGGCGGCACGCAGCACCGGCGCATTCGGCTTCATGTCGCGTACCATGCCGGCGGTCGCTGCCACGGCGAGCGCGAAGGCGTCGGCCGCGTCGAAGGTCGGCTCCTTGTCCTCCTGCATGTCCTTGCCATAGGTCAGCGGCAATCCCTTCATGACGATCATCAGCGCATTCAGCGCGCCGACGATGCGTCCCGCCTTGGCGCGCACCAGCTCGGCGGCGTCCGGATTGCGCTTCTGCGGCATGATCGAGGAGCCGGTGGTGAAGGCGTCCGACAGCTTCACGAAGCGGAACTGCGCCGAGCACCAGATAACGATCTCCTCGGCGAAGCGCGAGAGATGCGTCGCCGAGATCGAGCAGGCCGCCAGATACTCGAGCGCGAAGTCACGCGCGGCGACGGAGTCGAGCGAATTCGCGGTCGGGCGGTCGAAACCTAGGGCCTTCGCAGTTCGATGGCGATCGATCGGGAACGAGGTACCGGCAAGGGCCGCCGCACCCAGCGGCGACTCGTTCATGCGCGCCCGGGCGTCGCGGAAGCGGCCGCGGTCGCGCCCGAACATCTCGACATAGGCCATCAGATGGTGGCCGAAGGTCGTCGGCTGCGCCGACTGCAGATGGGTGAAGCCAGGCATGATCGTGCCGGCATGGGCCTCGGCCTGGTCGATCAGCGCCGCCTGCAGGTCGGACAGCGCCGCATCCGCCTCGTCGCACTGGCGGCGGACCCAGAGGCGGAAGTCGAGCGCGACCTGGTCGTTGCGCGAGCGCGCGGTATGGAGGCGACCGGCCGGCCGGCCGATGATCTCCGACAAGCGTGACTCCACGTTCATGTGGATGTCCTCGAGCGCCCGCGAGAACTTGAACGTGCCGGACTCGATCTCGTCCTTGACGCGCTTCAGCCCTTTGACGATAGCCTTCGCATCGGGGCCGGAGATGATCTTCTGGGCGGCCAGCATCTCGGCATGGGCGATCGAGCCCTGGATGTCCTCGGCGTAGAGCCGGCGATCGAAGTCGATCGAGGCGTTGATCTGCTCCATGATGGCGGCCATGCCGCCCGAGAAGCGGCCGCCCCAGAGTGTG
>CAZZLX010000201.1:0-6866 GCA_964655235.1 uncultured Rhizobium sp. | reverse complement strand
TCGCCGCGGAGCTGCCCGCACAGGTCCACCTCGCTCCAGCCCTTCAGATGCTCGGGCTCGCGCTTGGCAAGGTCGCCGCGCATCGGGAACTCGGTCTTCGGCAGGAAGACGGTGTTCTTGTAGTCGGTCTTGGTGGCGTCGTTCATGTCGTCGTCTCTTGAAGATCAGGAGGCGGCGGCGAGCGCGAGACGCGCCCGCGCCTGCCGGCAGTCCTCGGCGATCTGGCGCTTGAGCGCGTCCAGATCGGCGAACTTGGCTTCGGGGCGGAGATAATCGATGAGTCTAATTCGGAGCGACTTGTTGTAGAGCTCGCCCGAGAAGTCGAGGATGTGCGCCTCGAGCAGCACGCCGCGATCGGCGACGGTCGGGCGCACGCCGAGAGACACCGCCGCGTCGCGCCAGCGCCCGTCGATGAGCGCCTGCCCAGCATAGATGCCGAAGGCCGGATGAAGCGTCTCGCCGAGCCTGAGATTGGCGGTCGGGAAGCCGAGCTCGCGGCCGAGGCGGTCGCCGCTCTCGACCATGCCTTCGACCTCGAACGGACGGCCGAGCAGGCGCGCGGCGGGGCGCATGTCTCCCTCGGCGATCAGGTGGCGGATGCGGGACGAGGAGAACGCTTCGCCCTCGGCGCCCGTGATCTTCTGGACGCGCGTGACGCCGAAGCCTTTCGACTTGCCGGCTTCGATCAGCGTCTCGCCGGTGCCGGCGCGACCGCGGCCGAAGCAGAAGTCGTATCCGACGACCACATGGCCGACACCGAGCGCTTCGACCAGCGTCTTCTCGATGAAGGTCTCGGCGGTGCGGGAGGCGAAGTCGCGGTCGAAGGTCAGCACGACCGCGAAGTCGAGGCCGAGCTCGGCAAGCAGGCGCCGCTTCGCCGGCCAGGGCGTCAGACGAAAGGGCGCTGCGTCCGGCTTGAACACCGCCTTGGGGTGCGGCTCGAAGGTCAGCACGCCGGCGGGACGGCTTTCCGAGCGCGCGCGGTCGATGGCGGTCCGGATCAGCTGCGCATGGCCGGGATGCACGCCGTCGAAATTGCCGACGGCGACCACGCCGCCCCTGAGCGGCGGGGGCAGCGCCTCCGGATTCTCGAAAACCTGCATGAACGTCCTTCGGCTGCGCGGCTCTTTGTCGTCCGCCGCCGCCTCCGAAGTCAACGCTTTAGGCTGGAAATTCCCATGTGGAATCAGCTCCTCGCCGGCACCATGACGATCGCCTCGCCTTCGAGGACGATCTGGTTCCGGACCGAGCAGGTGGTCTGCATCACCACCCGCTTCTTCTCGGCGACGATGTCGGTGATCGTCGCGGTGGCGGACACGGTGTCGCCGGCGCGGACCGGCGCCCTGAACTTGAGATTCTGGCTGAGATAGATCGCACCCGGTCCCGGCAGCTTGGTGCCGAGCACCGTCGAGATGAAGCTCGCCGACAGCATCCCGTGCGCGATGCGCCCCTGGAACATCGTCTCCTTGGCGAACTCCTCGTTCAGATGGACGGGGTTCGTGTCGCCGGAAATACCGGCGAACAGGACCACGTCGGCCTCGGTGACGGTCTTCGCGTAGGAAGCCGACATCCCGACCTTCAGGTCCTCAAGAAAGTAGCCCTGTCCATTCATGGCGCACCGCGGGAGGAGTATTGCTGCAACGCAATATAATTACTCTCGCGAGTGCAAACAAGCGGAAGGCTCGGAAATGCCTAATAAGTAGGCCCGCTGCGGACATAGCTGTAGCGGTCGGCCGAGGGCACCGAGATCTCCACTAGATCCTGTCCTTTCAGAATCTTAAGGGGGATCACCGTCCCGGCCGGGCCGACCGAGAAGATCCGCCGGTAGAAGCTTTCGAGTCCCTCGACGGGCTGCCCCGCGACCGACACGACGAGGTCGCCGGGCTTGAGACCGATCTTCGCCGCCGGGCTGTCGGGCGAGACCCGGGAGATGAAGACCCGTCCGCGGTGCTCCTCCGAGGTCAGCCCGAGCCAGGGCTTGGGCGGCGTCTGCGGCCGGCCGTGCTTCACCAGGTCGTCCAGGATCGGCTTCAGCCGATCGATCGGCACGAACATGTTGCCCGGGAGATTGCGCTCGCCGCCGCGATAGGCATCGCCGACGAAGAGCGAGCCGACGCCCGCCAGCCTGCCGTCGCCGGCGAACAGCGCCACCCCGCCGAACTCCGCGATCGGCGGGGAGGTGAAGATCGCGTTCTCCAGCAGATACTCCCAATAGCCGGCGAAGGTGCGGCGCGAGACCACAACGGCGGCCGTCGCCGACTTGTAGCCGCCATGCGTCGCGACCAGTACCTGCTGGCGCTCGGCGAGATCCGCCGAGTCGCCGAGCTCGGCCGGCTTGACCGGCAGCGGGATCGCGGTGCGCACGAGCCCGAAGCCGGTTTCGTAGTCGTAGCCGACAAGCGTCGCCGAGACCGGCTTGCCCGAGGGACCGGTGACGTCGATCTCGCTCGCCTCCTGGACGAGGTAGCCGATGGTGACGATCAGCCCGTCCTTGCCGATGACGACGCCGTGGCCGCTGCGCTCGGTGCCAAGCGTGGACGCGCTGCGCGCGTTCGGCGGCACCTTGACCTGGACCTTGACCACGGCGGCCAGGATGTCGTCGGCAGGCTGCGCCACCGCAGGCCAAGAAAAGGCGAGAAGAAGGACCAAGGCTAGGCGAAGCATGAGCGCCTCCCGTCGGTGCGAAGACGGATGCTAGACCGATTCCGCCGCCGGCTGTCAGCCGCCGGCTTCGATCCTCGCGTCGAATTGTAGTTCGACCTTCACCCCGTCCGGATCGACGAAGAAGATCTGCTTCCTCGGCCGGCCGGGAACGTCCCGGGTCTCGAAGGCGATGCCGCGAGCCTCGAGGCGCTGGGCCAGCTCGGCCATCCCGCGTGCGGCGAGCGCGATGTGGTCGAAGCCCTGCTCGTCCGATTCGCGACCGCTTCGCTTCCTGGCGCCGTCGTCGCCAACGAGGTGGAGGATCGCCCGTCCGCCGGCATAGAGCCAATGGCCGGGGAAGCCCAGCGGCGGCCGGTCGCCTTCGGTGAGCCCCAGCACGTCCATGTAGAAGGCGCGGCAGCGGGCGAGATCGGAGGTCGTGATCGTGAAGTGGTCGAGGCCGTCGATCGTAGCGGAGGGGGCGGGCATCGAGGGGCTCCCGGCGAGTCGTTGGCAACAGGCGAATCATGGTAGCTTCGCCGCCGCTGGCCGCAAGCGGCCGCGAAGGGACGGGTCCGAAGGATGAGCGAATACGTCGAGCGCAAGGCCAGGGACGCGCTGGCCCAGGCCGATGGCGATCACCAGCGCGCGGCGGAGCTCCTGGAGCTCTGGTGCGCGGACGATGCCCGCCTCAAGGGCGCGCTGATCCGGCCCTTCCTTCCGAACATCTGCCGTCTGGCGATCCAGCGGGCGACCGCGCGGCCGACGAAGGCGGCACGCGCCAAGGTCAAGGGCACCGCAATCGACCTCGTGATCGACGCGCTGCAGGAGAAGGCGGGCCGGCGCCGGATAGAGCCGGCGATCCCGCAGCCGGCGCCGAAGCCGGCCGAGGCCTCGGTCAAGCACGCGCGCGCCATGCAGACGCTCGCGTCGGCCTTCAAGAAGAAGAGCTAAGCCGGAAGAGCTTTGGACGACCCGACGCCGGGCTCAGTCGAGCGGCCGGCACTCCTTCGGGCGGGCGGCGAGCATGTTCTCGTACATCGCCTTCAGGTACTTCGGATCGGCGCCGATCGCCTTGGCGTTGGCGCGGTGCTCGGCCGTTTGCGCGACCGCGGCGGCGACCATGTGCGGCGTCGCCTCGTCCGGCAGGATCATGAAGCCGCCCTTCTCGAGATCGTTGAGGATCTCCTGGGAGGTCTTCGAGAATCGCCGGTAGGAATTGTCCATCATGCTGACCTGCTCGCGCCGGCCAGGATTGGAGGCGCGGGCCAGGGCCATCGACAGGATGTCGGTCGTCAGCTGCGGATCGCGCGTGCCCATCCACGCCTCGATCATCGCCTTCCAGATGGTGCTGACATAGGTACGGAAGCCGCGGGGGCCCAGAAGGCTGCGGTTCGCCTGGAACGAGGCGTCGGCCTTGCCGACCATGACCTCCGAGGGGTCGCGGGGAGCGATCGCGTAGCCGGAAAGCTCGAAAGACTTCACGACCGTGCTGGCGTCGGGCTTGTACTTTTCCCACTCGCTGTCGATCAGGAACGAGCCCAGCATGTCGGCGTGCTGGTTCTGCACCCGGTTCAAGAACTTGGCGAATTCTTTCGCAAATACGTCAACGACGCTTGCATTTGGATTTGTAAGCTGGCCGCGCATCAACCGCCCTATTCTGGCCTCGGCGCCTTCCGCAATTCCGCCCCTAACATCCGCTCATATCACGGAAATACCGACAAGTACCACTCCTTTGCGGCGCCCCGCCCCGCGAGGCTCCGCCGGCGGCTCGGCGGATCCATGGAGGGTCTCACGGGGTTCCAGAGCACGGAAGGATTATGATAGAGTTCACGGACATTTGCAGTCGATTCACCGGACTGGGATAAATGCTTCGCAAGCTCAAAGACCTCTCGGGCCTCGTCGGCGTTTTCGCGGCCGGCGGAATGACCGCCGCGCTCATCGTCGGCCTCCTGGCGCGCTAGAACCATGCGCATCCTGGTCGTCGAAGATGATCCCGAACTCGGCCCCCACCTCGCCGAGGCCCTGAAGCGCGACGCCTACCAGGTCGAGCTTACGACCGACGGCGCCGAGGCCCTTGCCCGCGGCGCCGAGGACGATTTCGACGCGGTCGTGCTCGACCTCGGCGTCCCTACCGTCGACGGGCTGTCGGTGCTGAAGCGCTGGCGGGCCGAGCGGCGCGAGATGCCGGTGCTGGTCCTGACGGCCCGCTCACGCTGGGGCGACAAGATCGCGGGCTTCGAGGCCGGCGCCGACGACTACGTGACCAAGCCCTTCCAGGTTGAAGAGGTCCTGGTGCGGCTTCGCGCGATCCTCCGGCGGACCGCCGGCGGCGCCAAGGCGGTGCTGCGCTGGAACGACGTGATGCTCGACACCCAGAGCCATCGCGTCACCAACGCCGGCGACCTCGTTCGACTCTCGGGCCAGGAGTACAAGATCCTCTCCTACCTGATGCGCAACATGGGTCGGACGGTCTCGCGCTCCGAGCTGGCCGAGCACATCTACGATCACGCCTACGACAAGGACTCGAACCTGATCGAGGTGTTCATCGGACGGCTCCGCAAGAAGCTCGGATCCGACCTGATCACCACCGTCCGCGGCCAGGGCTACCTGATCTCCCACCCGACCGAACGCGGTGTGGCGGGCACTGCCTAGATCCCTCGTCGGCCGGCTCGTCCTGGCCGCAGGGATCTGGATCGTCGTCAGCCTTGTCGCGGCCGGCGTTCTCCTCGACGCCGCGCTGAGCGACCGCGTCGACTTTGACGTCCGGCGCGATGCCGAAACTCGGCTCGGCGCGCTGATCGGCGCGACCTCGGTCACCTCCGACGGCAGGCCGGTCCTGCAGCGACCCCACGGGGACATCCGCTATCAGGAGCTCAGGTCGGGCGTCTATTGGCAGATCTACGTCGCCGACGGCTACACGCTCCGCTCGCGCTCTCTGGGCGACGAGTCGCTGCCGATGGCGCCCAACCCCGACCCGGTCCAGGTGGAAGGTCCCGACGACCAGCAGCTGATCGTGCTGACCCGCACCCTGCTTATGCCCGGCGCCCAGGCGCCCTTCACCTTCTCGGTCGCGGTCGATCGCTCCGAGATCGAGGAGCACGCGAGCCGTTTCGCCGGGTCGGTCTCGGCGGCGCTCGCCCTGCTCGGCGTCGGCCTCCTGGTCGCCGTCGTCGTCCAGATCCGCGTCGGGCTCCGGCCGCTCGCCGCCGTCGGCCGCGCATTGACCCAGGTCCGCGCCGGCCAAGCGACCGAGATCGCCGGCAACTACCCTGGCGAGCTGCAGCCGCTGGTCGACGAGATCAACCAGCTCGTCCGCCACAACGCGACCGTGATGGAGCGCGCCCGCACCCATGTCGGCAACCTGGCGCATGCGCTGAAGACGCCGATCTCAGTCCTGGCCGCGCGCGCCAGCATCGACAGGGGCCCGCTGGCCGACGTGGTGCGCACGCAGACGACGCTGATGAGCAAGCATGTGGAGCACCACCTCGCCCGCGCCAGCATGGCCGGGCCTGAGGGCGGCGTTTACCGGCGCACGCCGGTCGCCGACGTGCTCGACGGACTCTCGCGCACGCTGGCCCAGATCTACGTCCAGCGTGACCTCGAGATCGACGTCGAGGCGCAGGACAAGGTCCAGTTCCGCGGCGAGCGGCAGGACCTGGAGGAGATGGCCGGCAACCTGATGGACAACGCCTGCAAGTGGGCACGGAGCCGGGTGCGGGTGACGGCGACGAACGAGTCCGGGAGGCTGGCGCTCGTCGTCGAGGACGACGGACCCGGAATGCCGGAGGCCTTCCATGGCGAGGCTTTCCAGCGCGGCCGCCGCCTCGACGAATCGGTACCCGGCAGCGGCCACGGGCTCGCCATCGTCCGCGACCTGACCCTTCTTTACGGCGGCCACGTCACCCTGGGCCGGTCCGGGCTCGGCGGACTGGCCGCGACCCTCGATCTACCCGCCCCGGCCGAGGCAGCCATGTAACACCCCAAGAAAAAGCGACGACGAATTCTTGCCAACCTTGCGTTTGTTTAGATTAGCGGCGTATCTTGCGATTCTCGCAACTTCCTTCCAAAGAGTACCCGCTATGCGTCGCAAGATCCTCCTCCCCCTGGCTTTTGTTCTCGGCATGTTCGCCATCCAGCCCGCCCTGACCAACGCCGCCTACGCCCAGTCATCCTCCAGCGCCCCGACGGCCGCGAAGCCCGCGCCGGCGAAGAAGGCCACC
>CAZZLX010000200.1:0-6885 GCA_964655235.1 uncultured Rhizobium sp. | reverse complement strand
CCGGAGAGCTGGAAGGGGTATTCGCGCGCCCGGCGCTCCGGTGCCGGAATGCGGACCACCCGCAGGAGCTCGATTGCCCGTTCGGCGGCCTGCTTGCGGCCGAGTCCCAGATGATTGCGGATCGCCTCCGCGATCTGTTCCCCGACCGGATAGACAGGGTCGAGCGCCGTCATCGGATCCTGGAAGATCATGGCGACGCGCCGGCCGCGAATGCCGCGCATCTCCGGACCGAGCGGATCGAGCGACGCGATGTCGACGGCAGAGCGGTCGTCGGCGAGGAGGATGCTGCCGGCTAGGATGCGGAGCGGCGGCGTCAGCAGGTTCATCGCCGCGAGCGCCGTCACCGACTTGCCGCAGCCGCTCTCGCCGACCAGGGCCAGGGTGCGGCCCCGGTGAAGCTGAAGGTCGATGCCGTAGGTGATGCGTCGGTCGCCGACCGCGATCTCGACGCCCTGCATTTCCAGGACGGGCGTGCTCATCTGAGAAGGCCCTGCAGGCGCGGGTCGAGGCGGTCGCGGATCCAGTCGCCGACGAAGTTGTAGCCGATCGCGGTCAGCATGATGGCGATGCCGGGCACGGTGGTTAGCCACCAGGCGACGTCGAGATCGCTGCGGCCTTCCTGCAGCATGCCGCCCCAGGACGGTGTCTCGGGCGGTGCGCCGAGACCGAGGAAGGAGAGGCCAGCCTCCATCAGGATCGCATAGGCGAGCTCCAGCGTCGCCACCACCATCAGCGGCCCGACCATGTTCGGCAGCACATGCACGACGAGAGTGCGGATCTGCGAAATGCCGGCGGCGCGGCAGACCAGGACGTATTCCTTCTCCCGGATCTCCAGGGACAGCGAGTAGGTGATGCGGGCGAACTGGGCCCAGCGCACGAGCGCGAAGGCGAGGATCAGGTTGCCGAGGCTGGCGCCGAGCGCGCTCATCAGAACGAGCGCCAGCAGGACGAACGGGATAGAGAGCACGATGTCGGTCGCGGCCAGCACCAGGGATTCGAAGCCGCGGCCGAGGAACCCGGCAGCGAGGCCGAGGGGAATGCCGACCGCGGCGGAGGCGCCGACGGCGCCGAGGGCGACGATCAGCGAGACCCGGGTGCCGTAGATCACGCGGCTGAGCACGTCCTGGCCGAGCCGGTCGGTGCCGAGAAGGTGGAGAAGCCCGCCTTCGCCGGGGGAGAGTGGCGGGGCGAGACCGTTCAGGATGTCCTGCTCGTTCGGATCGAAGGGCGAGATCCATGGCGCCAGCACGGCCGCGAGCAGGATCACGGCGAGGATGACGAGCCCGGCGGATCCCTTGGCGTTCATTGCTCAGTCCAGCCGGATCTGCGGGTTGAGGCTGGCGGCGATCAGGTCGACGGCGAGGTTGACCAGCGAGAAGGTGATGGTGACGAGAAGCGCCACCGCCTGCACCATCGGGAAGTCGCGGGCGTAGACGGCGTTGACGGCGAGGCGCCCGACGCCGGGCCACGAGAATACAGTTTCGATCAGGACCGCGCCGCCGAGCAGGCTGCCGAGCTGCAGGCCGACGAGCGCGACGATCGGCACGGCCGCATTGCGAAGCGCATGCTTGAACAGCACGATCGGCTCGGCGAGGCCCTTAGCGCGGACGGTGCGGACGAAGTCCTGTCCGAGGACGTCGAGCATCGACGAGCGGGTGATGCGCATGATGCGCGCCATGGTGTTGAGGCCGAGCGTCGCGGCCGGAAGGATCAGCGCCGCCCAGCCTTCGGCGCCCATCGACGGCAGCCAGCGAAGCTTCGTGCTGAAGAGCAGGATGAAGAGGAGGCCCGACCAGTAGACGGGCATCGCCTGGCCGATCACGGCGAGGCCGCTGGCGAGCGTGTCGATCCAGGTGTCGCGCCGAAGGGCCGCGATCACGCCGAGCGGTATGGCGGCGAGGATGCCGAAGCTCAAGGCGGAGAAGGCCAGGAGCAGCGTCGCCGGGAAGGCCTCGAGCACCACCGGCAGGGCCGGCTGGTTGTATCGCCAGGAGAGCCCGAGATTGCCGGTGACGGCATTGGTGAGGAACGTCGCGAACTGCTCGTGGACCGGGCGATCGAGGCCGAGATGGCGAAGCAGGTCCAGGCGAGCCTGCTCGGTCGCGTCCGGCGGCAGCAGGAAGAGGGTGGGATCGCCGATCTGGGTGCGGAGGACGAAAAGGACGCTCATCACGCCGAACAGCGTGACGAAGAGCATCATGACCCGTCGGACGATATAGGCGGTCATGAACGCGCGGCGGCCCAGGTTTCGGCGAACCGGTAGAAGAAGCTGGCGACCGACTTCATGAACGGCGTCACGTCGTCGACCAGGATGTACTCGTTCGGTCCATGCGACCCGGCGCCATGGCCGACGCCGCCGAAGACATAAGGTATGCCTAGGGTCTCGGAGAACACGTACATCGGTGCCGCGCCGGCGTGGATCGGAAAGATGCGAAGGCGCTCCGCATGGGCGCCCATCGAGGCGATCAGCGCCTGTGCCACCGGCTCGTTGATCGAGGCACGCGAGGCGGGGTAGGACGACCGGCAGATCACCTCGACATGGCCGAAGCCGCGCCGGTCGAGATGGGCGCGGATGAGCCCCAGCACCTGTTCGGCCTTCATTCCCGGCAGCAGGCGCAGATCGGCAAAGGCGCGCGCCGTCCGCGGGATCACGGTCGCGGGTTCCTTGCCGTCTTCGAGCTTGCCGGCGACCAGCGCATCGATGTTCAGCGTGAAGTCGAACATGGTCGCCCACAGCGCCTCGCGCGCCGTCGCCTGCAACGGGCGCTCGGTTCCGACCTCGGCCGCGTAGGCGACGAGATCGTGGTGGCGCGCCGCCTCTTCGACCAGCGCCGCGTCCTCGGGCGCCGGCTGCGGCGCGAGCTCGGCGAGGCCGTCCACCCGAAGCCGCCCGTCGCCGTCGGCGAGTGTCGCCAGTGCTTGCACCAGCTGCCAGGTCGGGCTTCCGATCACCGCGCCATGCAGCGCATGGACGTCGCCCCGCGACGGGCCGCCCCAGGCCCCGCCGGTGACGCGGAACTCGAGCAGCGTCAGTCCCTTGAAACCAAGGCGCAGGATCGTGTCGCCCTTGGCGGTGGTGCCGAAATAAGGGATGAAGGCGGCGTCGCAGCCCGACAGCAGGTTTCGGTTTCGCTCGATGTAGCCCGGAAGGGACGGGCTGCCGATCTCCTCTTCGCCCTCGATCAGGAAGCGGAGATTGACCGGAAGCTCGACCCCGGCCTCCCGGAAGGCGCGGATCGCTGCGAGTGCCCCGACCAGCGGACCCTTGGAGTTGAATGCGCCGCGGCCGACGAGCCGCGCGCGGCCGGCTGCATCCTCGACGATCTCTGCCGCGAACGGATCGACCGTCCATCCGGGCTGCCCGGCCGCTGGCTGGACGTCGTAGAGCTCGTAGAAGAGCAGCGTCGGTCGGTCCGGGCCGGAGATCAGCTCGCCTTCGACGAAAGGCGCGCGAGTTCCCGGGACCTGGCGCACGTGGCCCCCGAGCGCCGCCAGATAGGCCTGGGTCCAGTCGGCCATGGCCTGCACGCCTTCGCCGGTCTGGCTGACGCTCGGCTGGCGGATCGCTGTCCGGATCTCCTCGACCGTCGCCCGCGTCCGGCCGTCGATCGCAGCGAGGACACGGGCTTCGTCGAGGGATCCGCTCACGCGATTTCTTCGGCGATGATCAGGTCGTCCGAACGGGGCTGCCAGGTGAGGCCGGGTGCCGCGCCGTAGATGACCTGATGGGCGAACAGCGGCACGGCGATCGCATCGTCGCGCAGCTTCTTGATCAGGTCGCCGACCAGCGCCACCCGCTCCGGCCCGTCGGCGTTGTTCGCCTTGTCGATCATCACGTCGAGCTCGGGCTCACGCCATCCCGACCAGTGACCCTTCGAGTACATGAACGCGATGATCTGTGGCAGCGGGTCGAGCCAGACGTTGCCATGCGGCTGGATGAAGATCGGCGACACGCGGTTCGACTTGATGTCCTCGGCGAAGGCGCCGTACTCGCTGGTCCGGACCTTGACGTTGAGGCCGACGCGACGAAGCTGCGCACCGACCGCGAGCGCAGTCTCGCGGTCGAGCGGGTAGCGGCCGACAGCTCCGGCGACCTCGATCTCCTTGCCCTTGAGGCCGATCTCCTCGATCAGCTTCTTGGCGCGATCGGGATCGTAGGGGAAGTCGCCGGGCACCCCCTTCGGCACGCCCTGGATCGCCGAGCCGTAGATCGTGGTGACCGGGTCGGCATATCCCTTCATCAACCCCTTGATTATTTCCTCGCGGTTGATCGCGTAGCCGACGGCGCGGCGGAAGCGGGGATCGTTGGCCGGCTCGGCCATCTTGTTGAACTGAACGACCATCACGCGGTTGCTGCCGGCGGAGAGGACCTTCACGCCCTCGGATTCCTTGAGGTTGCCGGCCTGGCTCGGCGACAGCGAGGTCACGAGGTGGACCGCGCCGGTCTTGACCGCCGAGATGCGCGCGATCTCTTCAGGGATGGGCCGGAACACGAGCCGCTTGAATTTCGGCTTGTCGGGACCGCCGTAGCTGGGATTGGCGGTCAGCACCACTTCCTCGTTCCGCTTCCAGCGCTCGAATACGTACGGGCCGGAGCCGATCGGCGCATCGGCGAACTTCTCGCCGGCCTGGGCGGTGTATTTCGGCGGCACGAGCTGCAGGTTGGTCATCCGTGCTTCGAACAGCGCGTCGGGACCGCTGGTCTCGATCGTCACGACGGTGGGAGACTCGATTTCGATCTTCACCAAGTTGGTGAAGAAGCTGCGGATCGGCGACTTCGTCTCCTCGGCGTTGAGGCGGTTGATCGTGTAGCGCACCGCCTCGGCGTCGACCGGCTCGCCGTTGGAGAACTTCATCCCCTCACGCAGGGTGAGGCGCCACTTGGTCGGCGAGACCCGCTCGTGCTTGACCGCGACGCCTGGGCCGACGGTCATGTCCGGCTCGCGGCTCAGCACCGGCGAGTAGAGGTGGCGTTGGACGATGCCTGTCAGGGTGTCGACCCGGCGCGCCGGGTCGAGCGAGACGATGTCCCCGGTCTGTCCGATGATCAACGTGTCGCCCGAGACCTTGGCAAGCGCATCGAGCGGAATCCCGAAAGCCGCGGCGGCTCCGATCGCGCCGAGACCCTGGAGAAGCTGACGCCGGTTCAGGTAGTCGTGACGATCCATGGATGCCTCCTGTCGTGAGGGATTCAGGGCCGCTCAGGCGGCCTTCGCGTCCTTGCGATGAAGCGAGCGGAACTCCTTGACGTCGCCGAGCGAGCCGTCGCGCAGGCGCGCGATGTCGCTGCCGGCGTTCACGAACTGGTAGCCCCGATCCATCATGTCCTTCCAGGTGCAGCCCGGATGAGGGACCGTGCCCATCGGCTTGCCGGCGGCGCGGATCTTTTTCTCGGCGGTCGAGATCAGGCCGGCGACCTCCGGGTCCTTCAGGTTGCCCATCTTGCCGACGGTGGCGGAAAGATCGAAGGGACCGATGAAGAACAGATCAATTCCTTCGACCGCCAGGATGACGTCGATGTTGTGGACGGCCGTCGCGGACTCGATCTGGCACGCAATCAGCAGGTTCTCGGCGCAGGTTGCGACGTAGTTGGGGGCCATGCCGTAGCTCGACGCACGGGCCGAGCTGGAGGCGGTGCCGCGGCGGCCCTTCGGCGGATAGAGGCAGGCGGCGACCGCGGCACGTGCCTCCTCGGCCGTGTCGATGCTCGGGATCAGCACCGCTTCGGCGCCATTGTCGAGCACGCGCTTCAGATAGACGTGGTCGTTCCACGGCACTCGGACGACCGCGGTCGTCGGCGTCGCCGAGATCGCCTGCAGCTGCTGCGCCAGCGAGGAGGCGTCGCCGAGCCCGTGCTCCTGGTCGATCACGATGTAGTCGAAGCCGGCGATCGCGAGGATCTCGGTCACCGCGGGGCTCCCCAGCATCGACCAGACGCCCAGGACGTTCTCGCCGTTCTTCAGGCGCTGCTTCAGGATGTTCGGCCGGTACATGGGATCCCCCGGATGGCGTTGAGTTACGGCCATGATCCCGGCGGCCGGTGGAACCGGCCAATATCGGGTTGACGGCGTTCCATAGGACAAGCCTATGGCGTCCTTGGTCGTGGCCTTTGCGCTATGCTTCACGCACCGACCAGGGAGGTGCGCATGACCGCCGCGATGAGCTGGGACAAGTGGGTGACCTACGACGCCGTCGGCCTGGCCGATCTGGTCAGGAAGAAGGAGGTCACGCCGAAGGAGCTGGCCGAGCAGGTCGCGGCCGGCATCGCCAAGGTCAATCCGAAGATCAACGCGGTGGTCGAGGTCTTCGACGACGTGGTCAAGGATCCGCTGAAGGACGGCACCAACCCGAACGGGCCCTTCGCCGGCATGCCCTACCTGATGAAGGACCTGGGTCCGACCCTGAAGGGCCGGAAGCAGGAGATGGGCGCCCAGCTGATGCAGGGCAACGTGGCCGCGGCCGACAGCTATCTCACCACCCGGATCCGGGACGCCGGCCTCAACATCATGGGACGGACGACGACGCCCGAGTTCGGCGTCTGCGGCTCGGTCGAGAACCCGAAGGTCTACGTCTCGCGCAACCCGTGGGACCAGGACTATACGACCGGCGGCTCCTCGGCCGGCACCGGGGCGATCGTGGCCTCCGGCGTGATTCCGCTGAGCCATGCGAGCGACGGCGGCGGCTCGATCCGCATCCCGGCCGGCATCAACGGCAATGTCGGCTTGAAGCCGTCGCGCGGCGTGTTCTCGGCCTCACCGGACGGCTCGGACCTGATGGCGGTAGTCTCGGTCCAGGGCTGTCACAGCCGGACGATCCGCGACACGGCGGCGTTCGTCGATGCGTGCCGGGGTGCCGCGCCCGGCGAGTTCATGCCGTTCTGGACGC
>CAZZLX010000199.1:0-6889 GCA_964655235.1 uncultured Rhizobium sp. | reverse complement strand
GGCCTCGCCGTAGGCGGCGCGGCGATGGTTGCGGATGACCTTGAGCATGTGGTCGCGGTTCTGGGCATAGCGCGGGAAGGTGCCGAGCTCGCCCGCCATCTCGGCCGAAGTCGCGTAGGCGACGCCGGTCATGATCGCGGTCAGCGCGGCGCAGTAGGCGCGCCCTTCGTCGGAGTCGTAGGGGATGCCGGAGGCCATCAGCAGGCCGCCGATGTTGGCGTATCCCAGGCCGAGGGTGCGGAACTCGTAGGAGAGCTCGGCGATCGCCTTCGACGGGAACTGCGCCATCATCACCGAGATCTCGAGGACCACGGTCCACAAGCGCGTCACGTGCTCATAGGCGCCGATGTCGAAGCTGCCGTCCTCCTTGCGGAAGGTCAGCAGGTTCATCGAGGCGAGATTGCACGCCGTGTCGTCGAGGAACATGTACTCGGAGCACGGGTTGGACGCGTTGATCCGTCCCGACGCCGGGCAGGTGTGCCACTCGTTGATGGTGGTGTCGTACTGGACGCCCGGATCGGCGCAGGCCCAGGCCGCTTCGCCGATCAGGTCCCAGAGCTCGCGCGCCATCGGCTCCTTGGCGATCTTGCCGTCGGTGCGGCGGATCAGCTTCCACTTGGAGTCGGAGAGAACGGCCTCGAGGAAGTCGTTGGTGAGACGGACCGAGTTGTTCGAGTTCTGGCCGGAGACCGTCAGATAGGCGTCCGAATCCCAGTCGGTGTCGTAGGTCGGGAACTCGATCTTCTCGTAGCCCTGCTTGGCGAAGTGGATCACCCGCTGCACGTAGTTCTCGGGCAGCATCGCCTTGCGGGCGCCGAGGATCGCCTTCTTGAGCGCCTTGTTCTTCTTCGGATCGAAGCGGTCGTCGCTGTCGGTGCCGTCGGCGCAGGCCTGCATCACCTCGTTCAGGTGCTTGGCGGCGAGGCGCGAGCCGGAGACGAGGGCAGCGACCTTCTGCTCCTCGATCATCTTCCACTTGATGTAGGTCTCGATGTCCGGATGGTCGATGTCGACGGTGACCATCTTGGCGGCGCGACGCGTGGTGCCGCCCGACTTGATCGCGCCGGCGGCGCGGTCGCCGATCTTGAGGAAGCTCATCAGGCCGGACGAACGGCCGCCGCCCGACAGCTTCTCGCCGTCGCCGCGGAGACGCGAGAAGTTGGAGCCGGTACCCGATCCGTACTTGAACAGGCGCGCCTCGCGGACCCAGAGGTCCATGATGCCGCCTTCGTTCACCAGGTCGTCTGAGACCGACTGGATGAAGCAGGCATGCGGCTGCGGGTGCTCGTAGGCCGACTCGGACTGGACGAGCTTTCCGGACTGGAAGTCGACGTAGTAGTGGCCCTGGGCCGGACCGTCGATGCCATAGGCCCAATGCAGGCCCGTGTTGAACCATTGCGGGCTGTTCGGTGCCACCATCTGGGCGGCGAGCATGTAGCAGTGCTCGTCGTAGAAGGCGCGGGCGTCGGCTTCGGTGTCGAAGTAGCCGCCCTTCCAGCCCCAGTAGGTCCAGGTGCCGGCGAGGCGCGAGAACACCTGCTTGGCAGAGCTCTCGTGAGTCGTGCGCTTGTCCTTGTCGAGCTTGGCGAGCGCGGCCTCGTCGGGGACCTTGCGCCACAGCCACGAGGGAACGGTGTTCTCCTCGACCGACTTCAGAATCGAGGGAATGCCGGCCTTGCGGAAATACTTCTGCGCCAGGATGTCGGCGGCGACCTGGGAGAAATCCTCGGGCACCTCGATGTCGGCCAGGCGAAAGACGATGGAGCCGTCGGGGTTTCGGATCTCGCTGGTCGCGTTCCGGAACGCGATCGTGGCGTAAGGATCCTGTCCCTCGGTCGTGAATCGCCTAGTGACGCGCATACGCTCGGCTCCCCTGGTATAACCACAATATCTTGCGTTAGGGAGAGAAGCCTACACTAGGTCTTGAGAGGCCGGCAAGAGGTAAAATGGGGTTCAGGAAGCGATAACAGAAAACTAACGGGCGATCTTGAAAGAATAGATCAAATAGCGCCGCTAGCGCTTTGAAAAAGCACAATATACAAGCAATTTTGAGGTCGCAGGCAGGAGTCGGGTCCGCGCCCGTCCGGCCCGAGCCGGCGGCGATGACGAGTTCGACTTCGATGACAGCGCACGCCCAAGCCGGCCTCCCGACGACAGCGCCCGCGACAGGGACGAAGTCTGCCACAATCGGGTTTTGAGGCAACAACATTTTGTGTGAGTGCCATCACAGCGTCATAGATATGCCCGTAAATTAAGGATTCTTGAAAGATATCCACATTTCGGCCCACAGGGCGATCGCGCGCCGGTAGACCCCCGGAAGCGGCAAATCACCCAGGCCGTCCACCGGCGCCCAGAGCAGATCCCGGTGCTCCGCGGAGATCCGGAGCCCGTCGCGTCCCTGAATCGCGCAGCCGTAGCTGACGATCCGGACATGGCGGCCGGGAATCACCTCGAACAGCTCGTCCGCGAGCCGAGGGCCGAGCCTGGCCGGGACGCCGAGCTCCTCATCGATCTCGCGAAGCAGCGCCGCCGACTCGGATTCGCCCGGATCGATCCTTCCGCCCGGGAGCTCCCACTCTCCGCGATCGTTGGCGAGGAGCAACACCCGACCCTCCTCGATGATCACCGCCTTGACCGAGATCGCCGTCATGCCGCGCCCTTTACCTCCGCCCGTCCCCGGTCCATAGTCCGCGCGCTCAACGCCAACAGGCTTTTTCGCACATGAGTCTCGGCACCCGTCTGTTCACATGGCTCCACGGCGAGGCGGTCGGCACCGACGCCTACGGCAATCGGTACTACCGCGCCAAGGGCGGCGCCAAGCGGACCGACGGCAAGGAGCGCCGCTGGGTCATGTACCAGGGCGAGGCCGAGGGCTCGAAGGTGCCGCCGGAGTGGCACGCCTGGCTCCACCACACCGCCAAGGAACCGCCCAAGGAGGGCGCCGGCCGCAAGAGTTGGCAGAAGGATCACGTGCCGAACCTGACCGGGACGGCGCAGGCCTATCGCCCGCCGGGCCACGTCGCGATGGGTGGCAAGCGCGCCGCCGCGACCGGCGACTACGAGCCGTGGCGTCCGAGCTGATCCAGGGGATCTACCCGGCATGACCGGCCGCAACATGATCGAGACGGTGATGGGCGCCGTCGTCCTCGCCGTCGCCGGAATTTTCCTGGCATTCGCCTACAACCATTCGAGCCTGCGCACGGTCTCGGGTTACGAGGTCTCGGCCCGCTTCGACCGCGTCGACGGCGTCTCCGCCGGCACCGACGTGCGCATCAGCGGCATCAAGATCGGCACCGTGATCGACCAGCGGCTCGACACCGACCGCTACCTGGCGATCGTCCGCATGAGCATCGACCCGCGCGTAAAGCTGCCGACCGACACGGTCGCCGAGGTCGCGAGCGAAGGCCTGCTCGGCGGGCGCTACCTCGCGCTGATCCCCGGCGGCGAGACCGACATGATCAAGCCGGGCGGCGAGATCAAGTTCACCCAGTCGCCGGTCGACCTGGTCCAGATGCTGGGCAAGTTCATGTTCTCCGGCCCGGATCAGAGCAAGGATGCCGCGAAGAAGCCTTGAGGTCGTGGCGGCGGCGCTCCTCGCGCTCGCCTTCGCCTTTCCTGCATCTGCCCAGCAGCTCGCGCAGCGCGCGGCGATGATGCAGGGCCTCGACAAGGTGACGGCGCGGGTCTCCACCTTCCCGCTCGAGATCGACAAGCCGGCCCGCTTCGGCACGCTCGAGATCACGCTCAAGGCCTGCCACAAGCGTCCGCCCGAGGAACCGCCGGAAAGCGCGGCCTTTCTCGAGATCCGCGAGCTTCGCCTCGGCGAGCAGCCGCGCGCGATCTTCTCCGGCTGGATGTTCGCCTCCAGCCCCGCGCTCAATCCCTTGCAGCACCCGGTCTATGACGTCTGGGTGCTGGAATGCCGGCCGAGCTAGACGCAACTCCGTCGTCCGTCGAGCTGTTCTCCTGATGCGGGGTCCTCTCCCGCAGATCGGCGAGGACGACTATGAAGCCCCCTCTTCTCTCGACCGTCGCGGCGGTCGCGCTGCTGGCGAGCGTCAGCGCTTTCGCGCAGTCGACTACGGCCGCGATTCCCGAGCTCACCAAAGACCAGGGCCTGGCGATCCGTGCCTACTCGGAAAGCCAGAAGGACGTGCCGTTCTTCGATCCGAACATCCGGCTCGAAGAGGGTGTCGAGCTTCCGCAGAACGCGACGCTCCACCTGATTCCAGACACGATCAAAATTGGCACGCCCGAAACCCACGCCTATGCGATCGTCAACGACCGCGCCGTGCTGGTGGACCGCGCCACCCGCAAGGTGATCCACATCTGGGAATAGGCGTCAGGTCTTGGGGAACGCCGCGTCGCGGACGATAGCGTCCTCGAGCATCGTCCGGTACCGATCACGCGGGATCTCTCGCGCACCGAAGCGGGCCAAGTGCTCAGTCAGGAACTGCGTGTCGAGCAGCGTGAAGCCTCCGCGCTTCAAGCGCTCGACCAGCGCCGCCAGCGCCACCTTGCTGGCATCGGTCTCGCGGCTGAACATGCTCTCGCCGAAGAAAGCCGCGCCCAGCGCCACGCCGTAGAGGCCGCCGACCAGCCTGCCGTCGCGCCAGGTCTCGACCGAATGGGCGAAACCAAGCCGATAGAGCTGGTTGTAGAGCCGCTCGATCTCCGGGTTGATCCAGGTGTCCTTCCGCTTCGGCGTGGATTCGGCGCAGCCGGCCAGCACCTCGGGAAAGGCGGTGTCGCAGCGGATCTCGAAGATGCCGCGCTTGATCGTCTTCTTCAGGCTGCGCGGCATGTGGAACTCGTCGAGCGGTAGCACGCCGCGACGGTCGGGATCGACGAAGACGATGCGAGGATCGGCGCGTCCTTCCGCCATCGGGAAGACACCAATGGCGTAGGCCTTGAGCAGCAGGTCCGGCGAGAGAGGCGTGCTCACGCCCCCACTATGCCGCAGGCTTGGTTCCCTGGACCAGCCCTTCGAGCCAGTGGATGTCGTAGCGGCCGTCGAGGAAGGCCGGTTCCGTCATCAACCGCTGGTGCAAAGGTATCGTGGTGTCGATTCCGCCGATCACGTATTCGCCGAGCGCGCGCTTCAGGCGCATGAGGCACTCGTTGCGGCTGGAGCCGTGCACGATCAGCTTGGCCACCAGGCTGTCGTAGTGCGGCGGCACCGTGTACCCGGCGAAGACGCCCGAATCGACGCGGACACCGGCGCCGCCGGGGGTGTGATAGTCGGTGATCCGGCCGGGCGACGGGCGGAAGGTGCGCGGATCCTCGGCGTTGATGCGGCACTCGATCGAATGGCCCTGGAAGCGGACGTCGTCCTGGGTGAACGACAGCCTGGAGCCCGAGGCGACCTTGATCTGCTCGCGCACCAGGTCGATGCCGGTGATCGCTTCCGTGATCGGATGCTCGACCTGGAGCCGCGTGTTCATCTCGATGAAGTAGAAGCGGCCGTCCTCGTAGAGGAACTCGATCGTGCCGAGGCCGCGATAGCCGAGCTTGGTCATCGCGTCGGTGGCGATCTTGCCGATCTCCTCGCGCGCGGTCGCATTCAGCGCCGGCGACGGCGCTTCCTCGAGCAGCTTCTGGTGCCGGCGTTGGATCGAGCAGTCGCGCTCGCCGAGATGCACGACGTTACCGAAAGAGTCGCCGAGGATCTGGATCTCGATGTGGCGCGGCTTCGCCAGGTACTTCTCGATGTAGACCGCGTCGTTGCCGAACCCGGCCTTGGCCTCGCGGCGCGCGAGCCTGAGCGCCTCGTCGAGCTCGGATTCGGCATAGGCGACCTTCATGCCGCGGCCGCCGCCGCCCGCCGCCGCCTTGACGATGACCGGGAAGCCCATCGAGGCGGCGATGCGCTTGGCCTCGGCGTCGCCTGCGGGGCCGGCCTCGATCGCGCCGTCGGATCCCGGCACGCAAGGCACGCCCGTCTCGATCATCGCCTTCTTCGCCAGGATCTTGTCGCCCATCAGGCGGATGTGGTCCGGGGTCGGGCCGATGAAGGTGAAGCCGTGCTCCTCGACCATCTCGCAGAAGCCGGCGTTCTCGGCGAGGAAGCCCACGCCGGGGTGGATCGCGTCCGCGTTGGTGATCGTGGCGGCGGTCAGGATCGCCGGGATGTTGAGATAGCTTTCCTTCGCTGGCGGGGGGCCGATGCAGACCGCCTCGTCGGCGAGACGCACATGCATCGCGTCCGCATCGGCGGTCGAATGCACGGCGACGGTCTGGATGCCCATCTCGCGGCAGGCGCGATGGATGCGGAGCGCGATCTCGCCGCGGTTGGCGATGAGCACCTTCTCGAACATGGCCGCGGTGCCGGCCCTTACTCGACGACGGCGAGAAGCTGGCCGTACTCGACCGGCTCGCCGTTGGCGACGGCGATCTCGACCACGGTGCCCGCCTTGGGCGCCGGGATCGGGTTCATCACCTTCATCGCTTCGATGATCATGATGGTCTGGCCCTCGCGCACCTTGTCGCCGGGCTTGGCGAAGTTCGCCGCGCCGGGCTCGGGCGCGAGATAGCAGGTGCCGACCATCGGCGCCTTGATCGCGCCCGGATGGTCGGCGCGCTTCACCTCGACCGCCGCGGCGGACGGCGCCACCGAGACGGTGACGGGTGCCGCGGCCGGCGCGGTCATCGTCACCGGCGCGTGGCCACGCGCGACGCGCAGATGCCAGTCCTTGCCGCCGTACTCGATCTCGGTGAGGCCCGTCTCGGTCAGCAGCTGCGCCATCTGGCGGACCAGCGCCTCGTCGATCTCCTTCGACTCTTTGCGGATCATGCCTTCACCATCTTGGCCAGACCGTCGATCGCCAGCGCGTAACCGTGGACGCCGAAGCCGCAGAGCACGCCGCGGGCCACCGGCGAGATGAAGGAC
>CAZZLX010000198.1:0-6892 GCA_964655235.1 uncultured Rhizobium sp. | reverse complement strand
GACCAACGCGGTCGTCTCCGCCTCGATCCTGATCCTGATCTTCAACTACATCATCACCGAGCTGTTCTTCGCCAAATGACGACACCGAAGATCCAGCTCCAGGGCGTCAAGAAGCGCTTCGGCGAAAAGGTGGTGCTCGACGGCATCGACTATGCGCTGCCCGCGGGCGAGAGCCTTGTCGTCATCGGCGGCTCGGGCTCGGGCAAGTCGGTGCTGCTGAAGTGCATCCTCGGCATCATCACGCCGGATGCCGGCTCGATCAAAATCGACGGCGAGGAAACCGTCGGTGCGCGCGGCGATGATCGCGAAGAGATCCAGAGCAAGATCGGCATGCTGTTCCAGGGCTCGGCCCTGTTCGACAGCCTGCCCGTCTGGGAGAACGTCGCCTTCCGGCTGATCCAGGGCCAGGGCATGGAGAAGAAGGAGGCGAAGGAGATCGCGCTCGAGAAGCTGGCGCAGGTCGGCCTCGCCGCCCCCGTCGCCGAGCTCTTTCCGTCGGAGCTCTCCGGCGGCATGCAGAAACGCGTGGCGCTCGCCCGCGCGATCGCCAGCGAGCCCGAGATCATCTTCTTCGACGAGCCGACCACCGGCCTCGACCCGATCATGGCCGACGTGATCAACGACCTGATCGTCGCCTGCGTGAAGAAGCTCGGCGCCACCACGATCTCGATCACCCACGACATGCACAGCGCGCGCAAGATCGCGACCCAGATCGCGATGATCTACAATGGCAAGTTCATCTGGGCCGGGCCGGTCTCCGAGATCGACCGCTCGGGCAATGCCTATGTCGACCAGTTCATCCACGGCCGCGCCGACGGCCCGATCCAGATGGCGGTGAGGCGACCTTAAGCCCATGGCCAAGCCGCAAACCCGCTACGTCTGCCAGTCCTGCGGCGCCTCGACGGCGAAGTGGGCGGGACGGTGCGAGTCGTGCGGCGCCTGGAACACGATCGTCGAGGAGCAGGCGGAGTCGCTGGCGCCGACGGGCCAGTCGGCCAAGGGCGGGCGCAAGATCGAGTTCGTCGACCTCGCCGGCGCTTCCGCGGAGATCCCGCGCGCGATCACCGGCATCACCGAGTTCGACCGCGTCTGCGGCGGCGGCCTGGTGCCGGGCTCGGCGATCCTGATCGGCGGTGATCCCGGCATCGGCAAGTCGACGCTGCTGCTCCAGGTCGTGGCCCGTCTCGCGACCAAGGGCTCGACCATCTACATCTCGGGCGAAGAGGCGATCGACCAGGTGCGGCTTCGCGCCAAGCGCCTCAAGGTCGAGGGGGCGCAGGTGGCGCTCGCCGCCGCCACCTCGGTGCGCGACATCCTCGCCAGCCTCGACGGCACCGACCACAAGGACGTGGTCGTCATCGACTCGATCCAGACCATGTATGTCGACACGCTGGACTCCGCGCCTGGCACGGTCGCCCAGGTGCGCGCCTCGGCGCAGGAGCTGATCCGGCTCGCCAAGAAGCGCGGCTTCGCCCTCTTCCTGGTCGGCCACGTCACCAAGGAAGGCGTGATCGCAGGTCCCCGCGTGCTCGAGCACATGGTCGATACCGTGCTCTACTTCGAAGGCGAGCGCGGGCATCACTTCCGCATCCTGCGCGCGGTCAAGAACCGCTTCGGCCCGACCGACGAGATCGGCGTCTTCGAGATGACCGACCGCGGCCTCTCGGAAGTCTCCAACCCGTCGGCGCTGTTCCTCGCCGAACGGCGCGGCGACGTTTCCGGTGCCGCGGTATTCGCCGGCATGGAAGGCACCCGCCCGGTGCTGGTCGAGGTTCAGGCGCTGGTCGCGCCCTCGCCTTTCTCGACGCCGAGGCGACAGGTCGCCGGCTGGGATTCCAGCCGGCTGGCGATGATCACCGCGGTATTGGATGCCCGCTGCGGCGTCAGCCTCGCCGGCGCCGACGTCTACCTCAACGTCGCCGGCGGCCTGAAGGTGAACGAGCCGGCGGCCGACCTCGCCTGCGCGGCCGCCCTCATCTCGTCCTTGACGCAGACCCCGGTTCCGCCCGACACGGTGGTCTTCGGGGAGATCGGGCTCGCGGGCGAGGTCCGGCAGGTCAGCCAGACCGATGCCCGCCTCAAGGAGGCGGCGAAGTTGGGCTTCTCCAAGGCGTTCCTGCCACGGCGCCGGAAGCAGCGGGGCGGCGATGCCCCGCTCGAGCTGGTAGAGATCGACCAGCTGGCGGAGCTGGTTCAGCGCCTGGACGGCGAATCGTCCCTGCGGCGGAAGCGCGCATGAACGCGCTCCCCTTCACCTTCACCGACGGCCTGGTCGCAGGGATCATCCTGCTCTCGGGCCTGTTCGCCTTCTTCCGCGGCTTCGTGCGCGAGGCGCTGGCGATCGGCGCCTGGGTCGGCGCTGCGCTGGCGGCACTCTACGGCTTCAAGTACGCGCGCCCGATCGCCCGCCAGTTCATCTCGGTCGACATGATCGCGGACGCCGCCGCCGGCGCCTCGCTGTTCATCCTCGCGCTGATCGTCCTCAGCATGATCTCAGGCGCGATCTCCCGGCGGGTCCAGGACAGCGGGCTCTCGGCGCTCGACCGCTCGCTGGGATTCCTGTTCGGCCTGGCGCGCGGCGCGGTGATCGTCTGTCTCGGTCTCCTGGTCGTGAACTGGGCGGTGCCCAAGGAGAGCCGGCCCGACTGGATCGCCAACGCCAAGACGCTGCCGGCGATCGAGGCCGGGGCGCAGATGCTCTTGAACCTACTGCCGCGCGAGGCCACATCGCAGACCCGGGCGGCGGCCGATGACGCCAAGCGGAAGGCGGAGCAGGCGGTCGAATTGAAGCGGACCTACGATCGGCTGGTCAGCCCCCAGCCACAGGCGAATCCCGGTGCCCAGGAAGCACGCCCCGGCTATAATGCCGAGCAGCGTCGCGACCTTGACGGCCTGATCCGATCCAACCAGTAGCGGAAGGCAGAACCAGGCCGCAGATGACCTTCACGACCAGCCCCTTCGACGACGACAAGCTGCACGAAGAGTGCGCGCTGTTCGGCATCTACGGCACGCCGGACGCGGCCGCGCATACGGCGCTCGGCCTTCACGCCCAGCAGCATCGCGGCCAGGAAGCGACCGGCATCGTCGCCTTCGACGGCCAGCAGTTCTCGGCGCATCGGGGGCTCGGCCACGTCGGCGACAACTTCGGCGATCCCGCGGTGATCCAGCGCCTCAAGGGCCATGCCGCGATCGGCCACAACCGCTACGCCACCACCGGCGCCACGGTCGCGCGCAACTCCCAGCCGCTTTTCGCCGAGTTCGAGTCCGGCGGCTTCGCGGTCGGCCACAACGGCAACCTGACCAACGCGATGGAGCTCAGGAAAGACCTCGTCCGCCGCGGCTGCCTCTTCCAGTCGACGACCGACAGCGAGGTCATCGTCCACCTGATGGCGCTCGGCCGCGGCCTGAGCGTGATCGACCGGCTGGTCGGCGCCATGCGCCAGGTCGAAGGCGCCTACTCCCTCGTCGCCCTCTCCCCGGCCGGGCTGATCGGCGTCCGCGATCCGCATGGCGTGCGCCCCCTGGTGCTGGGCAAGCTCGGCGACGCCTACATCATCGCCTCCGAGACCTGCGGCCTCGACATCATCGGCGCCGACTTCGTGCGCGACATCGAGGCCGGCGAGGTCGTCGTGATCGACGATGCCGGCGTGCACAGCCACAAGCCGTTCCGCGAGCAGGAAAAGCGCTTCTGCATCTTCGAGTACATCTACTTCGCCAGGCCCGACAGCGTCGTCGAGGGATCGAGCGTCTACGAGGCGCGCAAGCGCATCGGCGCCGAACTCTCGCGCGAGAGCGGCGTCGAGGCCGACCTGGTGATCCCGGTGCCGGATTCCGGCGTGCCGGCGGCGATCGGCTATGCGGCCGAGAGCGGCATTCCGTTCGAGCTAGGCATCATCCGCAACCACTATGTCGGCCGCACCTTCATCGAGCCGTCGGACCACATCCGCCATCTCGGCGTTAAACTGAAGCACAACGCCAACCGCGCCCAGATCGAAGGCAAGCGGGTGATCCTGGTGGACGACTCCATCGTCCGCGGTACCACCTCGACCAAGATCATCCAGATGGTCCGCCAGGCCGGCGCGAAGGAAGTGCATTTCCGCATCGCCAGCCCGCCGACCACGCATTCCTGCTTCTACGGCGTCGACACGCCGGAGCGCTCCAAGCTGCTCGCCGCCCGCATGGACCTCAAGGGCATGGCCGAGTTCATCGGCGCGGACTCCCTCGCCTTCATCTCGCTCGACGGGCTCTACCGAGCGATGGGCAAGAAGGGCCGCGACACGGCGAGCCCGCAGTATTGCGACGCCTGCTTCACCGGCGACTATCCGATCCCGCTGGTCGACCAGCTCGAAGGCCAGACCCAGCAGCTCTCGCTGCTGACCGAGACCGTTTAGCCCTCTCTTCTCCTCGTCGTCTCCCCAGACAGGAAATCCCCATGCGCCTGAAAGATCGGATCGCGCTCGTCACCGGCGCGTCGCGCGGCATCGGCCGTGCCGTGGCCGAACGCTTCGCCAGGGAGGGCGCGCATGTGATCGCGACGGCGCGCACCGTGGGCGGGCTCGAGGAGCTCGACGACACGATTAAGAAGATGGGGGGCAATGCGACCCTGATCCCGCTCGACCTCATGTCGAACGACGGCATCGAGAAGATGGGCCAGGCGGTCTTCGAGCGCTTCAAGAAGCTCGACGTGCTGGTCGCCAACGCCGCGGTCGCCACTACGCTCACGCCCGTCGCGCAGATCACGCCGAAGGACTGGCACGAGTCGGTCATGCTGAACATGACCGCGCAGTGGCGGCTGATCCGCACCTTCGAGCCGCTGCTCAAGCTCTCGGACGCGGGCCGCGCGATCTTCGTCACCTCGGGCGTGACCAAGGGCATCCCCGCCTATTTCGGCGCCTACACCGCGACCAAGGCCGGCATGGAAGGGCTGGTCTACACGTGGTGCAAGGAGATCGAGAAGACCAACGTCAAGGCGAACCTGCTCTCGCCGGGCGCCGTGCGCACTCAGATGCGCGCCGGGGCCTTCCCCGGCGAGGACCCGCTGACCGTCACGCCGCCCGAGGACATCGCCGGCGTGTTCGTCGACCTAGCCGAAGCGAGCTGCCAGAAGCACGGCGAGTGGGTCCGCGCCCAGGAGCCTAAGCCCGCCTGAGGCGGAACTCCGACTGCCGCGGCCTTGTTGTCATCCGGAGGTGGGATGACGCCAGGAGGCCGCCATGCCGACGACCACTCTCCCCGGGCCGGTCGGTCCCCTTCACATCGATGACCACGGCGCGGGCGGTCCGCCCCTCGTCTTCCTGCATGCCTTCGCCGGCAACGGCGAGCACTGGCGGGCACAGCTGGACCACTTTCGGAAGTCGCATCGCGCGATCGCGCTCGACTTCCGCAACCACGGGCGCTCGGGCGCGACGGATCTCTTGAGCGACCTGACCGTCGACTGGCTCGCCGACGACGTGGCCGCGGTCGTCAACAGGCTCGGCCTCTACGATTTCGTGCTGATCGGCCATTCGATGGGCGGCGCGGTCGCGATCGACTACGCGGCAGGGCATCCCGACCGCGTCGCCGGCCTTCTCACCATCGGCGCGCCTGGAAAACTTCCCGACAACGACGCGACGCGGATTCTCGCCTCGCTGATGGCGGACTACGACGGCGTCACCGCCGCCTACTGGCAGACGCTCCTCGCCGGCGCACGGCCCGAGACGGTGGCACGCGTCAGGGCCGGGATGAAGAAGATGGCGAAGGACCCAGGCTTCGCGCTGATCAAGGCGCTGTTCGATTTCGATCCGGTGCCCGGCATGATCCTCTATCCGGGCCCGAAGCTCGCCGTCGTGCCCGGCGAGGCGGAGCTGCCGCACGACCTGCACAGGATCGTCCCAGGCCTGCCCTTCGCCCGCATCTTCGGCACCAGCCACTGGGCACACATTGATGCGCCCGGCGAGATCAACGCGATCATCGAGGCCTTCATCGAGACCCAGGTCCAGGCGGATCTCGATCGCCGCTACGCACGCGCCGCGGAATGATCCAATCGCGTTGACCGCCTCGTCCGGTCTGGCATCCTCGCCGCACCCGGGAGGATCGCCATGACCGCCGCCAAAGCCTCGTTCGCCCCCTACATCCCCGTCCGCCAGGACTGGCTCGACCGGCGCCGCGAGGAGATCCTCGAGCCGGATCTGCCGATCGTCGATCCGCATCATCACTTCTGGGACAAGCCCGACTGGCGCTACCTGCTGCCGGACCTCCTCGCCGACGCCAACAGCGGCCACAACATCGTATCGACCGTCTGCCTTCAGGCGCGCTCGATGCATCGCGCCGGAGGGCCCGAGGAGCTGCGCCCGGTCGGCGAGACGGAGTTCGTCAACGGCATCGCCGCGATGAGCGAGAGCGGCGCCTACGGCAAGACCAGGATCTGCGAAGCGATCATCGGATATGCCGATCTCCGCCTCGGCGCCAGCGTGCGCCGCGTGCTGGAGGCGCACCAGCGCATCACCGACCGCTTTCGCGGCATCCGCCACATCTCGGCCTGGGACGACTTCCACGGGCTCCGCAACCCGGCCTTCGAGATGCCGCCCGGCCTGATGGGCGCCAAGGGTTTCCGCGAGGGCTTCGCCGTGCTTCAGCCGATGGGTCTCACCTTCGACGCCTGGCTCTATCACCCGCAGATCGACGACCTGACCTCGCTCGCGCGCAAGTTCCCGACGACGCCGATCGTGATCAATCACGCCGGCGGTCCGCTCGGCATCGGCCCCTACGCCGGGCGCCGCGACGAGGTGTTCAAGACCTGGTCGGCATCGATGCGCGAGCTCGCCGAATGCCCGAACGTCCATGTGAAGCGGGGCGTCCTCGGCATGAAGCTGAACGGCTTCGGCTTCGAGACGAGGGCCGAGCCGCCGTCGTC
>CAZZLX010000197.1:0-6892 GCA_964655235.1 uncultured Rhizobium sp. | reverse complement strand
ATTGGCAGGTACCAAATACGACTGGAGAAACGGCTCGGGCCGCGGTCGCAGCTGGTGTTCATGACGACGGGTGTGTTGTTGCGCCGGCTGCACGGTGACCCCGAGCTCAACGGGATCACGCACGTCATCGTCGACGAGGTCAGTGCCAGGATCATGATCGGCGCGTCGGCCGGGTTGAACTTGCGGTAGGTGGGATTGCTGCGGAGCGTCGAGGGCAGGTCGGCGCGGGCGGCGTTGATCGCCGCCATCACGTCGCGAGCCGCGCCGTCGATGTCGCGCGAGAGCTTGAACTGCAGGGTGACGCCGGTCGAGCCGGCGCCGCTGGATGAGGTCATCTCGGTCACGTCGGCGATGGTGCCGAGCCGGCGTTCGAGCGGCGTCGCCACGCTGGAGGCCATGGTCTCGGGGCTGGCGCCGGGAATGCTGGCGCGGACCGAGATCGTCGGGATGTCGACCGACGGCAGCGGCGAGACCGGCAGCGAGAAATAGGCGGCGATGCCGGCGAGCGCGATGCCGATGGTCAGCAGCGTGGTGCCGACCGGCCGCCGGACGAAGGGCCCCGAGAGGTTCACGGCGCCGGCGCTTGTCTGGGGGAGACCGGTGCCGTGCGTCGGTTCACGAGACGGTCGAAGGCGAGGTAGATCACCGGCGTGGTGAACAGGGTCAGGATCTGGCTCAGGACCAGCCCGCCGAAGATCGAGACGCCGAGTGGGTTGCGGAGCTCCGAGCCGTGGCCCCAGCCCAGCATCAGCGGTACCGCGGCGAACAGCGCGGCCAGCGTCGTCATCAGGATCGGGCGGAAGCGCAGCAGGGCCGCCTGCCGGATCGCTTCCTCCGGCGACTTGCCCTCGTTGCGTTCGGCGTCGATCGCGAAGTCGATCATCATGATCGCGTTCTTCTTGACGATGCCGATCAGGAGGATGATCCCGATGATCCCGATGATGCCGAGGTCGGAGCCGGTCATCATCAGCGCCAGGAGCGCGCCGACGCCGGCCGAGGGGAGGGTCGATAGGATCGTCAGTGGGTGAATGAAGCTCTCGTAGAGCACGCCCAGCACGATGTAGACGCAGACGATGGCCGCCAGGATCAGCCAGAGCTCGTTCTTGAGCGACGCCTGGTAGGCGTTCGCGGCGCCGAGGAAAGTGAGGCCAATGCTGTTCGGCATGCCGATCGCCTGGGCGGTCGCGCGGATCGCGTCCACCGCGCCGCCGAGCGAGGATCCGGGCGCGGTGTCGAAGCCCACGGTCGCCGCCGGGAACTGCGCGACATGGACGATCTGCAGCGGCGCGGCGCGCTCGCGGATTTTGGTCACGACCGAGAGCGGCGTGGTGTTGCCGCCGACGGTCGGCACGCGCAGCTGGGCCAGATCCTCCGGCTTCGAGAAGAGCCCGGGACGGGCTTCGAGGATCACCCGGTACTGGTTGGTCTCGGTGAAGATGGTCGAGACGATGCGCTGGCCGAAGGCGCTGTAGAGCGTCTCGTCGAGGCTCGATAGCGTCAGGTTGACGCGGGCGGCGGCGTCGCGGTCGACCTCGACGAAGGCGGTGAACCCCAGCGCGCCGGCATCGGTCGTGGCGTTGCGGACCGCGTCGACGCCCTGCAGCGCGTCGCTCAGCTTCTGTGCCCAGGCGTCGACGTCACTCTGGTCCACGCCCGAGAGCGAGAGCCGGTACTGGGTCGGACCGCCTTCGGCGTCGATGGTCAGGTCCTGCACCGGCTGGACGTAGAAGGTGATGCCGGGAATCGCCTCGGCGCGTTCCTTGAGCCGCGCCATCGTCGCCGGCTGGCGGGAGGTGCGCGCATCCTTGAGGTTGATCAGCATCCGCCCGACGCCGAGCAGCGTCGTGTTGGAGCCGTCGACGCCGATGAAGGAGCTGAGCGAGCGGACGTCCGGATCGGCAAGGAGGGCGCGCGCCACCTCCTGCTGGACCTCCGCCATGCGCGCGTAGGAGATGGTGCGGGCGACATGCACTTCCGCCTGCAGCTCGCCGGTGTCCTGGGTCGGGAACAGGCCTTTCGGTATGTAGACGTAGAGCGCGATCGTCAGCGCCAGGGTGGCCGCGGCGACGAGCAGGGTCAGCGCCTGGTGGCGCACGACCACGGCGAGCCCTCTGTCGTACGAGGCGATGATGCGGTCGAACAGGCTCTGCGCCTTGGCGCCGGCTCTAGTCTCCGGCTCCTTCTCTTCCTTGAGCCAGCGCGACGCCAGCATCGGCGTCAGCGTCAGCGACACGAGGGCCGAGATCACGATCGTGATCGCCAAGGTCACCGCGAACTCGCGGAAGAGGCGCCCGATCACGTCGCCCATGAACAGGAGCGGGATCAGCACCGCGATCAGCGACACGGTCAGCGAGATGATCGTGAAGCCGATCTGCTTGGAGCCTTTCAGCGCCGCCTCGTAAGGCGAGTTCCCTTCCTTGAGGTAGCGCGCGATGTTCTCGATCACCACGATCGCGTCGTCGACGACGAACCCGGTCGCGATGGTCAGGGCCATCAGGGTCAGGTTGTTGACGCTGTAGCCCAGCAGGTACATCGCCCCCAGCGTGCCGATCAGCGAGATCGGCACCGCGAGGCTGGCGATGATCGTTGCCTGGATCGAGTGCAGGAAGAAGAAGATCACGAGCACGACCAGTACGATGGCGAGCGCCAGCTCGAACTCCACGTCGCGGACCGAGGCGCGGATGCCGGTGGTGCGGTCGGAGAGCACGGCGACCTTGACGCCGGCGGGAAGCGAGCGCTGCAGGTCGGGCAGCAGCGCCTTGATCGAGTCGACGGTGGCGATGACGTTTGCGCCGGGCTGCCGCTGGACGTTGACGATGATCGCAGGCGTCGTGTCCGCCCACGCGCCGAGCCACTTGTTCTCGGCGCCGTCGACGATGTTGGCGACCGTCGAGAGCCTGATCGGCGCGTCGTTTCGGTAGGCGATGATCAGGTTCTTGTAGTCGTCGACGGTCAGCAGCTGGTCGTTGGCGTTGATCGTGTAGGCGCGGCTGGTGCCGTCGAAGCTGCCCTTGGCCGTGTTGGTGTTGGCGGCGGCGATCGTGGTCCGGAGCGAGTCGATCCCGAGCCCGTAGGCGGCGAGCCGGTTGGTGTCGACCTGGATGCGGACGGCGGGGCGGTTGCCGCCGCTCAAGGAGACGAGGCCGACGCCCGACACCTGTGAGATCTTCTGCGCGAGCCGCGTGTCAACCAGGTCCTGGACCTGGGTCAGCGGCAGCGTCTCCGACGTCACCGACAGCGTCATGATCGGCGCGTCGGCGGGATTGACCTTGGAATAGACCGGCGGCGAGGGAAGCCCGGTCGGCAGCAGGTTGCCGCCGGCGTTGATCGCCGCCTGCACCTGCTGCTCGGCGATGTCGAGCGTGAGCCTGAGCTCGAACTGCAGCGTGATCACCGAGGCGCCGGCGGCGCTGGTCGAGCTCATGCGCTTGAGGCCCGACATCTGGCCGAACTGCCGCTCCAGCGGCGCGGTGACGGTGTGGGCCACGACCTCGGGGCTGGCGCCGGGATAGAGCGTGCGCACCTGGATCGTCGGATAGTCGACCTCGGGCAGTGCAGAAACCGGCAGGAACCAGAATGCGACCAGGCCGGCCAGCACGATCGCGACCATCAGCAGCGAAGTCGCCACGGGCCGCAGGATGAACGGGGCCGACGGGTTCATGCCGTCGCCCGGTCCCGGACGGACGGCGTCGTCCGGTTCGCTCATGGCGCCGGGTTGGCCGGTGCACCGCCGGCTGGCGCGCCGCCGGCCGGCGGAGGTCCGCCCTGCTGCTGGCCGCGGCCCTGGCCTTGGCCCTGCCCCTGGCGTTGCGGCCGGTTCTGGCCCTGCGGCCGCTGCGGCGGCGCCTGGCCCGGAAGCTGGACCTGCTGGCCGTCGATCAGGCGGTCGCCGCCTTCGGTGACCACCCGCTCGCCGACGGCGAGGCCGTCGACGATCGAGACCATGTCGCCGACCGTCGCCCCGCGCCGCACCTGGCGGATCTTCACCGTCGAGTCCTCGTTGAGCACGTAGGCGTAGTCGCCGTCGGTCCCGTGGCGAACGCCGGCCACCGGCACGACGGTCGCGTCCTTGATCACGTCGAGCTGCATGCGCACGTTCACGAACTGGCCGGGGAACAGCGATCCCTTCTCGTTGCCGAAGCGCGCCTTCGCCTTGACCGTGCCGGTCGTCGTGTCGATCAGGTTGTCGAGGGTCTGGAACTTGCCCTGGCCGAGCGCGGTCGTCCGCGTGCGATCGTAGGCGGTCACGTCGGGCGCGCCGCCCTTCGCCATGCGTGCCTCGATGCGGGCGACGTCATCCTCGGGCACCGAGAACAGCACGTCGATCGGCACCACCTGGTTGATCACCGCGACGCCGGCGGCGTCGCCCGTGCTCACGTAGTTGCCGACATCGACAGGGCGGAGCCCGACGCGGCCGCTGATCGGCGCGGTGATCCGGCTGTAGGCGAGATTGAGCCGGGCGGTGTCGACCGCGGCGCGGTCGGAGGCGATGACGCCCTGGAGCTGCTTGACCGTAGCGGCCTGGGTGTCGACCTCCTGTCGCGCGATCGAGTTCTGCGTCAGCAGCGTGCGATAGCGGTCGAGCTGTACCTGGGCGTTCTGCAGCTGGGCCTCGTCGCGGGCGAGGTTGCCTTGCGCCACGTCGAGCGCGAGCTGGAACGGCCGCGGGTCGAGGATGACCAGGATCTGATCCTTGGCGACGGTCTCGCCCTCGCGAAAGCGGATTTCGGAGATCACGCCGGAGACCTGGGGCCTCACGGTCACGGTCGCGGCCGGAGTCACGGTGCCGAGCGCGTCGATCAGAACGGGAATGTCGGCCTTGGTCGCAGGCGCGACGCCGACCGTGGTCGCGACCCGCCGGAAGCCGCCCGGACCGCCGCCCGGTCCGCCGGCGCCCGGACGCGGCTCGTTGGCGTTTCGCTGCGTCAGGTACCAGGCGCCGCCGGCAAGCGCGGCCAGCGCCAAGAGTGTGATCAGGATGCCGATGAGCCGGCTCAGAAGCCGCCGGCGACGCGGTCGCGTCGGTAGTGTCGTTCCGGCGGATGCCGCACCCTGGTCCATGCCGTCTTACCTACGCTTTCGCTGTGACGCGTTCGATTGCCGGTGTTGCTGAGGATCGAGACCGGCATGGCGCCTGCCGGCCCTTCCTTAATGAACTTTCAGGCCTGCGCCGGCCTTGGGCAAGCAGGGAGAGGGGCGCCCGCCCGCGGCTCGGGACCGGGCGCGCCGGAAATCGGATTTGTCATTGTTTTTCACGCGCGTCACCCGGGGATGATCCTCTTCAATGCCACGATGGCCGAAGAGGTTTCCTGTGGTCCAGCCTCCTCGCGAGGCCGGAGGGCGACGCCGGAAAGCTAGTCGGCGGGATGGGCCTGGAGTGCCGCGCGACGACGGTTCCTTCGCTTTATCAACCACATGCTTATGCCCGTGACCGCGAACAGGGGCGGCAGGAAGCCCGAGAGGAAGACCAGGATCTTCCAGGTCCAGCCCAGCCCTTCGCCGGCGTGGAGGGCATGCTGCCAGGCCATGATCGTCTCGCCGAGGGTGTAGTCGCGGGGATCGCGGGCCTCGATGACCTTCCGTTCCCATGGGTCGATGAAGACCGTCGGCATCGGCGCGCCGTGTTCGTGGCCCGGGCGCGCCAGGCCGACCCGCATCGGCTGCTCCGGCCGGGCCGGCAACGCGACGAACCGAACCGTGGTGCCCGCAATCGCCTCGACGGCGAGCCTTGCGGCATCGTCGACGCTCATCGCCTGAGCGCCTTGGACGGGCGTCACGCGGAAGGCGTTGGGACCGATGAAGCCGGCGCGAAGGTCGCGCGCCGGCAGCACGCTCCGCACAGCGGCGCCGAGCTGCTGCGGGAAAGCCAGGTAGATGCCGCTGATCGTGACCACCATGAACACGATCAGGCTCCAGAAGCCGACCGCTGCGTGCAGGTCGCGATGGAAGCGGGCGCCCTTCGCCCTCCAGGTGAAGACCAGGGCCTGCTTGAGCCGACCCGGGCGCGGCCACCACAGCACCAGGCCGCTGACGCCGAGGATCGCCATGCCGACGCCGAGCCAGCCGATCGCCTCGCGGCCGGAGCGGTCGCCGCGGACCATCATGTTGGCGTGGAGGAAGAAGATCTGGCGGAGCCAGCTGTCGCCGCTCGGCTGGCGCGTCGCCAGCACCTCGAGCGAGACCGGATCGACGAGAACCTGCACGCCGCCGCCGGGTCCCTGCTGCGCGCGGCCCTGGGCCTGGAAGCGCACCGACGCCGGTTCGCCGGCCTCGTCCGGAAGCCCGACCATCGTCGGCGTGGTCCCTTGCGGCGCGGCAGCCCTGGCCGCGGCGACGATCTCTCCGAGCGTCTTCGGGGTACCGGCGGCCGTCGCGTGAACCGGCGGCGTTACGAACAGGTCGTTCAGCTCGTGCTCGAAGACGAGGACGCTGCCGGTGATGCCGAGCATCACGAAGGGAACGCATAAGACGACGCCGATCCACAGATGGATCTGCTGCAAAACCTTGCGGAGGGTCAGAGGCGGCTTCGCCGTTCCGGTCATGTGTCGGCCCATTGTCTCAACAGGTTGTGATAGACGCCGGTCAGCCTGACCACGCTCGGATGGTCGGGCTGGTCGCCGGCGATCTGCTGGATCGATGTGTCGAGGTCGAACAGCAGGGTCCGGTGCGTGTCGTCGCGCACCATGCTCTGGATCCAGAAGAAGGAAGCGAGGCGCGCGCCACGGGTCACCGGCTGCACGTGATGCAGGCTCGTCGCCGGGTAGAGGATCATGTGGCCGGCGGGCAGCTTCACGCGGTGGCTGCCATAGGTGTCCTCGATCACGAGCTCGCCGCCGTCGTACGTCTCTGGGTCGGCGAGGAAGAGCGTGGCCGACAGGTCGGTCCTGATGCG